>NZ_JBHFNP010000336.1:0-2795 GCF_041929235.1 Microseira sp. BLCC-F43 | reverse complement strand
AACAAACTTAACTCTCAAGCGAGACAGGCTTCTGCTGAACGGGCTTGGTCTGCAAGACGCTCGATTATACGACAACTGCAAGAAGGGTAAACCAGGTAAAAAGGGTTTTCCACGTTTCAGAAAACACCAAACACATGGTTCCGTTGAATACAAAACCACAGGATGGGTGCGTTCCGTTTCCTCGAAAAACCGAGAATCTAATTTCAAAGTGTACGAGGAGCAAGAGTTCAACCTCTCGTATTGGTTGAATACAACTCTTGACAACTTAATGACCATGAGGGTGTAAATCCCTCTCCATAGGCGCAATGGTTAAAGCGCTTCCCCCATTCTGAACAATTAGCAACTGGCAGGATGAAGCGGGGAAGTTAAGTAGGGGTAAAAACAGTAGCCTAAACTGACATCCCCCTTAGCAGGAATCCATGAGTAACGTAAGTGAAGATGTGCCTGAACCATCGTTAATGTTAACCAGTGAAATAAGGCTGATACACGCTCGTGTCCCAAAAGGGCAAAGGTAGGGAATTGGCAATTCCATCCTTGACCAATAAGCGCTTCCCTTAACCTCGGTGGATAGCATCGCTCTAAACATTCAACCAATGGTCATTAGGAACGAAGTAACTCTCATACATCTCTCAGTAAAAGGTCGATACCTGAGTAGGTAGCTAGCCAAATGATGTAAGAGAGAGGGATTGAATCAGAAGCCAAAGCCTCACCTAACAGTGAGGATAAGCTGACAGATTCACGATTGTTTGGAGGGAAGAGGAACAAGTAGTAGTAAATATGTCTAAGACAGAGTCAAAATTGGCGACTGTGGAATGGAAAGATATTCCTTGGCGTAAAGTCGAGAGAGTAATTTTTAAGCTACAAAAGCGCATATTCCAAGCCTCTCAACGTGGAGATGTTCGAGCAGTCCGCAAGCTTCAAAAGACCTTGATTAATTCTTGGTCGGCTAAGGTCTTAGCCGTGCGCCTGGTAACTCAGGATAACCAGGGCAAGAAAACCGCTGGAATAGATGGGGTGAAGAGTTTAACCCCTAAACAAAGGTTGGAACTTGTTAACAGACTGAGGTTAAACCGAAAAGCAAAACCAACCAGAAGGGTTTGGATTCCCAAGCCTGGAAGAGAGGAAAAACGCCCATTAGGAATACCCACAATGTACGATAGAGTAACCCAAGCTCTAGTCAAAGCTGCCTTAGAGCCAGAATGGGAGGCAAAGTTCGAGCCAAACAGCTACGGATTGGGACCCGGAAGGTCATGTCACGATGCAATTGGAGCAATTTTTAACGCGATTAGGTACAAAGCAAAATACGTGCTAGATGCCGACATCGCCCAATGCTTCGACCGAATCAACCATGATGCACTGCGAGCAAAACTCAATACATTCCCCACGATCCGCCGCCAAATACGAGCATGGTTAAAAGCGGGGGTGATTGACTCGAGCAATTATGCCAATAAGCAAAAAGCTTACAGTCCTACCGAGGAAGGCACACCTCAAGGAGGAGTGGTTAGCCCACTCCTAGCCAACATCGCGTTACATGGCATGGAAAATAGAATCAAGCAATATGCGGCTACCTTGCCCTGTAGACCAGGGTATGGGAAAAAGGTAAATCAAATGAGCCTCAGCCTCATACGCTATGCCGACGATTTCGTGATTATACACGAAGACCTTGCCGTCATCCAAAAGTGTCAACAAATAATAGCAGATTGGTTAAGTGACATTGGCTTGGAACTCAAACCTAGTAAAACAAGGATATCTCATACACTCACTGAATACTCAGGAAAAGTTGGGTTTGATTTCCTTGGGTTTAATATCAGACAATACCCAGTAGGAAAATATCAGACTGGGAAATCCACCAACAAAGAACCACTAGGATTTAAAACCATAATCACCCCCTCCAAGGAAAGTGTGAAGGGACACTGTAAGAAAATTGCAACGAGCATAAAAAAGCATAATACAGCCCCACAAGCTGGATTAATAGCAAGACTTAACCCAGTTATTAGGGGGTGGTACATTGTTTGTATACAGTGGTAAATAAAGAGAGATTTGAAAAAGTTGAAAACATCACCTTTCAACAGCTTTTGGCATGGGCAAAACGTCGATGTAAAAAGGAAAGCAACGCTCGAAAGTACTGGAGAAAAATCTCAGGTAAGAATGAGTTGGCAGCCTTGGATGGATTAAAGCTAGCTAAACACCCTGAAACACAAATAACGAGACACATAAAGGTAAACGGCAGCCAAAGTCCTTACGACGGAAATTGGGTCTACTGGAGTCAACGGTTAAGGAGCCATCCTGAAACCCCAAAAACATTATCTGAGTTGCTGAAAAAGCAAAAAGGAAAATGTTCACACTGCGGTCTGTATTTCACGTCAGATAGTCTTGTGGAAATTCACCATCTAGACAAAAACCGCAAAAATAACAAGCGCACAAATCTGATGGCTATACACAGACACTGCCACGATATCTTACACGCCATGTGGGAACCAAAAGAATGGGAAATAAGGAGCGATGACACTTATGAACTCATCCCCTAACCCAAACCAGGGTAAAGAGGTACACATAACAAGTGCCAAACAATTGAGTCCCCGTGTGCGGGGAAACTTGCAAGCACGGTTTTGTAGGAGAGTGTGGGGAAGCGATTCCCCACTCGACTCCACCGTGCTTTCTTCTTGTCGTAGATACATCACTTTCAGCGATGGGTTTGATGCGGGAACCTTTAAAATGTGGGTCACCCGCGACTTGCATTTCTATCAATTGAAGCAATACAAACGAGTGCGAGTAGTACGGAGATCCGATGGCTA
>NZ_JBHFNP010000335.1:0-14753 GCF_041929235.1 Microseira sp. BLCC-F43 | reverse complement strand
TGTGAAATTTCTATTTTGGACTGGCGCTAGAACTTCTGAAGCAGTTGGTTTGAAGTGGAAACACATTTCACCTGATTTCAGAACAATTACATTCACTGAGGCTGTTGTGAATATATCGTCTCAGGGGATCAGGAAAGGTACTAAAACGAAAAAATCTCGCAAGTTTCCTTTGTTTTCACTTCCTAAGTTAGTGGCACTACTCAAGAGTATCAAACCTGAAAATTGCGACCCAGAATCTCCGGTTTTTACTTCCTTAACTGGGAAACTCATCAACGCACACACATTCAATGCTGATGTTTGGAAGGGTTGTAAGCGTCATGAAAAGCAGGTTGATGGGATTGTGACAAAGTTAGCTAAAGAAGGCAAGATTAGCCACTATCGCCCACAATACCAAACACGTCACACATTTATTACTCAGCAGGTAGCAGCAGGAAAGAATAGTACCACAATCGCTCGTTGGGTTGGCAACAGCGCCAGCATTATCGAAAAACACTATATGGGTGACTTATCTCATGTTGGTGCTGCTGAATTTTAGGAAGCGATCGCCCATACTTATTCCCTTGCCGCCAGAATATTTTGCATGGGTGGGCTGACCACTAAGCGAGAGCTAGGTTGTCAGTCCAGCAGGAGCATTTAATAATACTCAAATAGATACGAGAACCCGAACCAGAACACTGGGTAATTGGCTCTGTTGTCTCATTTCATTGCACTCGAAAGCTGTTGGTGGGTACGCGAAGCGCCTGCTGTTGTATCCTGCTTCAACATGTGAGATGCAAAGCACGGGAACGAAAACCGAGCAATTACGTCACAAGTCCGAGCATCGGAATGCCTACACATCGCAACTGCTGGCATTGTAGCAACGGTGCGTAGCGAAACTAAAGGCAGATTCCATCTGCGTGCAACCAACATCAACCCTTGCGATAACCATCTGACCATAAGTAAAACCGATCGGTTTCATCAGGATCAGAACCCAAAATGGCAGCGATGTCGAATCTGCTGCCGTGGAAAAACTGCTAACCGCAAAACAAAGTCGTTATCAAAGGGGTTCATCTACGATGAAGAATGGTCAACTATCAAGCGTACAGGATGATACGGCAACGCTGAGAATTTTAGAGCGCATTTATACCAGCGATACGAAACCCATATCCTTGGTATCCCTAGAAACGCACACCAATCTCTACTTCAACCGGGCGCTGCTTTCTATGCTGGGGGTTGAGCCTCAGAAGGTACGCCACCGCAATCTCAAACCGTTACATAAGACTTACCCAAAGCTACCCAGATATGTACAGATCTGGACTTTGATACTTACTTCCTGCTTCACCCTGGTAGTGTCGGCACTCACCAGTCCACAGACTAACCCCGTCTAACTGACGGTTTTTTGCAAATTAATCGCGGCGTTCAAATCTCTGTCTTGAGTGTGACCGCAACTGTGACATTCAAACACTCTTTCTTTTAACAAAAGTGTTTCTTTTTTAGCACCGCAATTCGAGCAAAGTTTGGAACTGGGGAACCATCGGTCAACTACCACCAGCCTAGCACCGTACAATTGACATTTGTAGGTCAACTGTCTACGAAACTCAAACAAACCCATGTCAGCAATAGATGCCGCCAACTTATGATTAGCCATCATCCCAGATACGTTCAAGTCTTCTATCACAACTATGCCGTGGTTTTTGGCAAGTATTGTAGTAAGTTTGTGCAACGTATCTTTGCGGATGTTGGCAATCTGGCGATGCAGTCTTGCTATCTTAATTTGAGCTTTTTTCCAGTTTCTATAACCTCGAACTTTATGGCCTTTCAGATATTGTATGCGGGCTAATCTTTGGCAGTATTTGCGATAAGATTTAGCCCCCGCTATTACTTCAACCGTGCTGAGAGTCGCCAGGTTTTTGATCCCGAGTTCAACGCCGACAATGCTTGTGTTGGCAGTCTCACAGCCTTCTACCTCGTGCCGAAAACTGATAAACCATCTATCAGCTATTCGACTAATTGTTACTGATTTGGGTTGAGCTTGTGGCAGTCGTTCGTAAGTCTTCAGCACTCCAATTACAGGTACTTGAATGAGGTGGCTTCCCAGTATTTTAACTGTGCCTTCTAATGTAAACGAATCCGACTTGCCTTTCTTTTTAAATTTAGGGACGCCAGCAGTTTTGTTAAAACAGTGCTGCCACGACTCGCGCAGCGCCATCAGTGCTTGTTGTGGGGTTGATTTGGAACATTCATAATACCAAGGACATTCGGGTTTGACCAACTTCACCAACAACTTATGCAGGTCAATGGCAGTGGGAAATTTGAGTTGGCTATCGGGATTGCTTTTGTTGTAGTCCAGAATGTTTTTGGTGATAAACAAACCCCAATTCCAAGCGTGACGCGCTACTCCACAATGTTTGACGAAGTGAGTGCGTTGAGAGTTGTTAATTTTGAGTTCGGTTTTAAATCCCAGTAACATGGTAATTTTTTAATCCATGATTACAACTCGTGTTGTTACCGCATGGGCCAAGATTGCATCTAACCAAGTATAGACCGCGATCTAAGTAAAGGAAACCGTACAGACTGATAATTGGTTCACCAAAGTGTCTAATAATGGGTAATAATGTCTAATGATTAGGTTTCAGTTACTACCCCTACTGGCTACGCCCAGAAGAAATGCGCCCTGACTTGCCTTCTGATTACATTCCGATGCAGCTACAAGAAATTTTGGACGAATTGCGAACTTCAAGCCTGCTGCAAAATCGTCGTTATACGGGCTGGCGAGAAAACCAGTATGGTATTTGGACTGCTGATATAGAGGCAATTCAGGTACAAGGAGAGTGGGCCAGAATGATGGTAACTCACGACTTTGAGCCAGCCCAATAACTTAATTATGGTTACCATTTTACTTGGTTCCTCCGGCGGCTGATCGTCGGGGGATTTATTGCGATCGCGCACAAGGATTTCATTGGCTTCTACAATCAGATCGAGAACGCGATCAACGCTTAACGAAAGTACGGGCGCTAAAAAGTAAGCCAAACTTTGATGAATGGGTTTACCAATGAGCAAGCTGTCTAGTTCTGCCTCCGTGAGTCTGGAAATTCGCAGAAATTCTGTGCGACCTTTTGCTTGCACCTGAGTTCCAACCATTTCAATCAGGGTAGGCATGTCTTTCCCCTGGCTCTCTTTTTCTGTACAAAGAGATTTTATAGCACTTTGAGATTCTGCATCATTTTGCGCGTAGGATGTAGCCCTTTGGTTAGCCATCGCCCACAGTTCTTCTGCCGTATAAGGGGTAAACGGAGCAATCTGGGTGAGCAAATGGCGATCGATTTGTTTGCTGGTATCTTTTCGATCGGCTCGACCGGCATTTTTCAACCGATTGATCGAACTTTTCTTGGCGTACCGATCTCCCCAATGCCGATTCACCAATTCAGTAAATTCTCTAACGCTCAAAGGTTTACCATCAGCACCATGCTGGCGCATTGCTTTTTCTATAATTTCGCCTAAATATCGTAAAGGCTGCTTTTGATGACACAACTGATCCATAAGACTTACACAACGCCGTATACAACCGGACATTGACGTTTAGCTAATTGAAAGATTATCGTATGATTAGGAGATTTCTGTGAGCAAACATACGATAGCACTTCGGGGTTTGTCTGTGCCATTGAGTACTTCAACGTCAGTAGTTGCCTCATCTCACCACCCGGAAGAGATTGACGATTGTTAAGTTTGCCAACAGTATCAATATCCTCACAAGAACTTCAAATTTTGCTTGTAATTTAAAGATAAAGTCATCCAGGTTAGAGAAGCCGAAGCTTCGCTACGTGAGCGATGTTTTCTAGTTCTGTATTGGCAACCGCCAGTCTACCACTTACCTAGTTCTTTTTGGGTACAGATTGTGAAACAGTAATTTGTTACAACTTCCCATTTGCACAGGGAGGCATATTTATGAACTCAAGCTTGAGTTTCAAAAGGTTTTCTGACTGTCTAGCTAATTCATTAACGGATATCTATCGTGTCGGTAGCCTAAGTTTTGTGTTCATGTGCGCTGGCGTTGTCATCACACTGGTTGGACACTTTGTCAATGATTGGTTGTTTGGCATTGGTATTTCGTTAGTTATCTCCTGTTTAGGCTTTTTTATCTACGCTAAGTTCAAAAGTTTAAAAGAGATATCTCAACTGATTCAAAAAAATCAGGCATCCATTGATTTAGCTCAGGAGACTGCTATTGAATTAACAAAAACTTTTAATGTTATTGAGTCATTCACCCTTAGTCATATCAGATCAGTGAATAGAGTTTTAGATATGATTTTCCCCCGGCTGACAACTTTTCCAATTGTAGGGATAAAGCTGGATAAGATCGGCATTTCCCAATTGCAAAATGTTTCTAAACATATAGTGTATATGATGCTGAAACTAGAAAAAATAACTAAATACATGGAAAAAGCTTTGGTTAATGCAGAGACTCAAAAACTTGAAATTTATCCCAATAAATTGAGACAAATTAGCCAGACATTAAGAAAAAAATTGGCAACTCAAGCGACCGAAATTTGACATCGAATTCACAAGTTACTCACATCTATTTTTAAAATTAGAGGGAAAAAATTAAACATCAAAAATTGACAACACCAGTTGAACCAACCAAAACTAAGATCGACAACCCAACGTTTCGGAAGAAGAACGAAACCTTGACTATTTTATGGACGACGTATAACCTCTCAAGCTTTGAAAACCCAAACCATCAAACTTGTCTTAACAATAGTTGTATTTATTTTCATTATGTGATTATTTTCTCCGGAGGTATCTAAGAATGAAGTCAGCAGCGAACAAAAATTGTCAATCCCCTGGGGCGTTCGGAATTTATCAGAAAAATCTAATGGCTTTAGTGACAGATATAAAGCGACTGCGAGAGTTTTCTCAAAAGCTGAAGCTGGAAAATTCAGTTCGCTTAATTGATGATGTGCTAGAGCGTGTTGCTAATAAGTCTTTTTCTGTGGCAGTTGTTGGCGAGTTTAACCGAGGCAAAAGTACATTCATTAACGCTCTGTTGGGAATAGATATTCTACCAGCGGATATCGTGCCTACCACAGCTACTCTCAACCGCGTCACCTATGGGATTACACCGATAGCAAAAGTAATATTTAAGGATGGAAGAGAGAAAGATATAGCCATTGATAAATTGAAAAATTACATCACAAAATTGACACCAGAATCAGCAGAAACAGCCGCAAACATTAAAGAAGCATTGGTCTATTACCCACTTCATTATTGTCAGAATAATGTGGACATTATCGACACTCCTGGGTTAAATGATGAAGCCCATATGGATGAGGTAACTCTTTCCGTTTTGCCTCATGTTGATGCAGCAATCATGGTTCTGATGGCTGAATCTCCTTTTGCCGATACTGAACGGAAGTTCCTAGAAACTAAATTACTAACAAATGATCTGAGTCGAATAATTTTTGTAGTGACGGGAATTGACCGTTGCCATAATTATAAAGATGGAGAGAAAGCAATTGAGCATATTCGAGAACAGATTCAAGACCTTGTGATGAAGCGAGCTAAGGAACAATATGGTGAAAATTCTCCTGAGTATCAAGTTTATTTGAAAAAGATAGGGACACCAAGAGTTTTTGGTCTTTCTGCTTACCAAGCCTTACAAGCCAAACGTACTGATAATCATGCTTTGCTAACTCAAAGCCGCTTTGATGAATTTGAAGCTGTTTTAGAGAAATTCCTCACCCAAGAACGAGGAGCAATTGCCTTGCAAGTCCCTGTAAATCGGACAATCGCCTCAGCTAATGAAATTCTCAAAACCATAAACCTGCGGGAAAATGCTCTAGCAATGAAGCAAGAGGAGTTTGAGGCAGCCTATCACAAATCGCTGGCGGATATTCAAGACTTGCGACATAAAAACGCTGAAGAAATGAAGCGAATCGATGCTGCGGCTAAAGAGGTCAAGCAGCGCGTAAAGCCTTTAGCCAATCGTTTGGAATACGAGCTAAAGCAAGCTGCTAGTCAGGTGATTACATCTACATATATCAAACCTGACGATCTTGATGATAAGAAGGCTCTTAGCGAAAGGCTCGGTCGTAAGGTTTCTGATGCTGTGCAAAAAGCTGCCCAAAAACTGTCAGAGCAAATTCAGGCTGAAATAGAGCATGGACTGGTAAAAGAAGTACATCGACTTCAGGAATTTGCGAAGTCTGTGGATCAAGTCCTCCAACACATTGAAATGCAGTTTCTTTCTATTGATGCAGCTAGCCAACCTCAAGGAAATGCTGCTATAGAAAGTATCGCTGCTGTCTTAGCAGTTTATACAGGATTTGGTGGAATTTGGTCGGGATACAAAGAAGCAGGAATTAAAGGTGCTGCTGTCGGTGCGGTGGGTAGCCTTGGCACAGCTTTCGCGGCTGGGCTAATTGCTGCACTTATCGGATTGCCCATTACTTTTCCTGTTGTAATTGCTATTAGCGTTTTGTCATTCTTCACGGGAGGTAAGTTAGCTAAAGCGATGTTTGGTGAGGAGCAGGTGAAGAACTTTAAGGGGAATTACGAAGAAGCTGCTCTAAATGAGATCGAAAAGCAACTGAGGGATAATCGCCTTGAGGAAAGAGTAAATCAACAAATATCTGAAACCTTTGATGCTTTGAAGCAAAAAGTGCATCAGGAAGTAGAGTTGCTGTTAGAGCATACGCAAGAAACATTGACTGATTTGCAGGTTAAACGGGAGCGGGAGGAAGTTATGACCGAGCATCAACATCAAGAATTAAACGAGATGCGAGATGCTACCCAGCAGATTTTCAACAATGCCCAAAGGCTTTCGCAGCTACTTATTCAGCAAGTGAACTTGGCTGAAGCTCTCACTGTATAAATCGGTTAAGCTCTTTCCCTATTGGCAAATGCTCAAAACCTATTTGAGTAACTCATTCACCTAACAATTGCAGAGGTATGAATCATGACTACTGAAACCAATCAAAACAACCAAGTCACAGGTGGAATCATTGATTTCAACAAAACTCTAACAGCTTTAGTGGGCGATCTAAAAAAATTGAAAGGATTTTACATAAAACTGAAACTAGAAAACGTTTCACTACTTGATGAGGTACTAGGACGAGTTGAAAATCATTCCTTTAAGGTAGCTGTTGTTGGTGAATTTAAAAGGGGCAAGAGTACTTTCATTAATGCTCTATTAGGACAAGATATTTTGCCATCTGATATTAACCCCACAACTGCAACTGTTAACCGTGTGACCTACGCTATTGCACCATTAGTGAAGGTCATCTTTAAGGACGGTCGAGAAGAAGAAGTAGCTATTGACAAATTGAAAGATTACGTTACAAAGCTGACAGTAGAGGCAAAGAAAACAGCTACCAATGTGAAAGAAGCAGTAGTTTACTATCCGGTTCATTATTGTGAGAAAAATGTAGATATCATCGACACACCTGGATTAAATGATGAATCCGTTATGGATCAGGTAACATTTTCCGTTTTACCTGAAGTTGATGCGGCAATCATGCTCATTATGCCTCTAGCACCTTTCGCCGAGACTGAACGTCAGTTTCTAGTAGATAAATTAATCACTAGCGACCTAGGTCGGGTAATTTTTGTGGTGAATGCAATTGACCGTTGCAACACTCCAGAAGAGGCTGAAAAGTCGGTGAGCTATATCCGAGACCGCATCCAAGAGCACGTCATGGAAAGAGCTAAGGAGAAATATGGTGAGAATTCTCCAGAGTATGAGGTCTATAAGAAAAAGATTGGTACACCCAAGGTGTTTGGGATTTCTGCTTACCAAGCACTGCAAGCCAAGTGTAATCATGATAATGCTCTGCTGACCAAGAGCCGCTTTCGTGAATTTGAGGTGGCTCTAGAGCAATTCCTTACCCAGGAACGGGGAGCGACTATCTTGCAAGTTCCAATAAATCGGGCGATCGCCTCAGCTACCGAAATTCTCAAAGCCATTAGCCTTCAGGAAAATGGACTAGCAATGAATCAAAAGCAGTTTGAGGCAGCGTATAACAAATCGGTTGCTGAAATTAACGACCTGCGGAGCAAAAAAGCTCAAGAGATGAAACTAATTGATGCTGCGGCTGAAGAAGTCAAGCACCGTGTATTGCCTTTAGTTGAAAGGTTGGAAGAGGAACTGAAGCTGGCAGCTAATTCGGTAATTACATCCACAGAAATCCAACCCTCTGAACTGAGCAACAAAAAGGCTCTGCTCGAAAAGCTCGGTCGCAAGGTTTCTAATGCTGTGCAAAAAGCTGCCCAAAAGCTATCAGAGCAAATTCAGGGTGAAATTGAGCATGGACTGGTGAAAGAGGTATATCGACTCCAAAATTTTGCTAAATCTGTCGATCAGGCTCTCCAACATATCGACATGCAGTTCCTTTCCATTGATGCAGATACCCAAACAGAAAGAAATGCAATCACGGGGGGACTAGCTGCTGCTCTGGCAATATACACAGGATTTGGTGGTATTTGGTCAGGATACCAAGAAGGAGGATTGAAAGGTGTAGCTGTGGGTACGGCGGGTAGCATTGGTACGCTTTTTGCTGCTGGTGCAATTGCTGGGCTTATCGGATTGCCCATTACTTTTCCCGTTGTAATTGCCGCCAGTATTTTGTCCTACTTCACCGGAGGTTGGCTAACTCAGGCAGTCTTCGGCGGAGAGCGAGTAGAACACTTTAAGGAAAATTACAGCAAAAAAGCTCTTGAGGAGATTGAAAAGCAACTAAGAGAGAGCCGTATCGATCAAAAAGTGAATCAACAAATATACGAAACCTTTGACGCTTTGAAACAAAAAGTGCATCAGGAAGTAGAAACACTATTAGAAAATACCCAAAGTACACTCACCAATCTCCGTGCAAAACGGGAGCGGGATATCGTTCTCAGCGAAAACCAACTCCAAGAACTAAAGCAGATGCAAGAGGATACGAAGCAAATTTTAAGCACTGCTCAACGATTATCTCAGCAACTGATTCAGCAAGTAAATGTGGAAATGGATATAGTCCAGAATGAGTCCCAGGATGAAGCCCTAGCAGTATAAGTCTAATGGTAAATGGGGTCTAGGGAAAGACCCCATTTCCTAGCAGTTATTGTTAGTAGTCATGTTTTCTATGCTGAATAGTCTTGTCAATGGAGATATCAGCTATGCAAAATTTATCCTTAACCAATCCAACTACCGCCATTGACCTAGATTTTGGTCATTACTTAGCATCGCGAGAGGGAGAATTATCTTCTCACTTAGTAGGGGGTATTCCTGATTATGCCTTTGCCCTCGACCAAAAATTGCGCCAGCAGTTAGCAATAATGGGACCAGTGCGAGCGCTCGCACAATCTCTAGTGTCGATGTTAGTTCCAATCCAAAAACAAATCTATCAAATGGAAGGAGTTGCTGTTGGATCGCAGCAATATCCAGAAATTTATGAAATTGGTGAAGATTGCGCTCACAGACTGGGTATCGGTGTCCCCCAAATTTTTGTCAAATACTCACCAAGAATTAATGGTTACACCTATGCAACTGATGATGTCTCCCCAATGATTGTTCTTTCCAGCGCACTGGTAGAATTAATGGAAGCACCAGAACTGAAATTCGTCATCGGTCATGAATGCGGACACATCCACAATTTGCATGGCGTTTACAATACTGCGGTAGAACTAATTACAAACCCTTTGGCGGGTATTATTTTGCACTCGGTTCCAGGAGGGGAAGCGATGAAGATGCTTCTGCAAGGAAGTATCATGCTGTTCTTTATGAGTTGGAGTCGGTGTGCGGAAGTCACTTGCGATCGCGCTGGTTTGATTTGCTGTGGGGATCTCACTGCTGCTCAAATGGCGCTGGCTAAACTTGCTACTGGTGGAGTGAGTCGTCTCAAGGGGATTAACATTGAGGAATATCTCAAACAAATTCGTAGCGTCCAATCTACACCTGTTCGGCTACTAGAACTCACCGAAAGTCACCCAATTACTCCCAAACGCATTGAAGCAGTGCGTCTGTTTGCTGATTGCGACATTTTCTATGGTTGGCGTTCCGAACTACAACCTCCAACCTTGCTACGCAGCAAACGAGAAACGGATGAATTGTGCGAACAGTTTATCCGCGTACTGTCACAAGGGTATAAATCTCAAATGAATTGAAGCTATGGAAACTATGACCAATAAAATCCGCTACGATTTCGCCGCACTCCGCCAAGAGTTTTTGGAAATCTTTCAGGATTTTTCCACAGCAATGGATATCGAAAAAGTACGGCGCGTACTCGGTAAAAATTTATTCAAGCAACTTGGCACTCAGGAAAACCAGATTCGTGACCGACTAGCGGGGGAATTTTCCCTAGTGGTGGTTGGCGATTTCAAACGGGGTAAATCAACTTTAATCAATGCCCTGTTAGGAACGCAAATTGTCACGACAAACGTAACGCCAGAGACTGTAAGTATAAATCAAATTCAGTACGGACGGGAGTTAAAAATACAAGCTTGTTTGGCAGATGGGGGTCGGATTTCTCTAGAACCAGAGGATTTAAGTGCAGAAAGACTCCTGCCGATTTTAGACAAGCTACCGCAAAAAGTCAGCCATCTGAGTATTGACGCTCCTGTAGAATGGTTGCAGGGAATGCGTTTAGTTGATACTCCCGGAACTGGTGATATTTTCAAACAGTTTGATAGCCAAGTCCATGCTTATTTGTCCCAAGCTGATGCTGTTATTTTTGTGATTTCGGCACTTTCGCCTTTGTCGATGTCTGAGCGAGCTTTCCTGCAACTAGCAATTTTACCGCAGGACTTTCCCAAATTGTTCTTTGTTGTGAACATGATGGATATGGCTCGGAGCGATGCAGACGCTCAAAGGCTGCTAGATACGATTACAACCAAGATTACCCGTCTGTTCCCCAATGCGCGAGTATTTGGCGTCAGTGCGTTGGATGAATTTTGCCGCATCCAATCTTTAGGGCGACCGAATCCAGAACGCGCACAAGTATTAGAAGCAGATTTCCAAATATTTCGGGATTGCTTGCAAGAATCAATTTTACTGAATCGGGATTTAATTCATCTTAACCGCGCTACAGCCCAAATGGAGCGGATATTGCAAGGATTGGAATCTCAGATAAGTTTGCTACGCCAAGCCATGCAAACAGACAAATTGCGTCTCAGCCAAGCAGTCGCTCAATGTGAAAACGAATCTTCAGAATTGGTAACAAAAATTAAACAACACAAACAAATCATGCAAGATGCGATCGCCCAGTTCTCCGAACAAGCCTGTCAGTGGATGACTGAGTTTATCATCCGGTTGCAAAAAGAAGCGATCGCAACTATCCCCAACTATCAAATGAATGACATCCGGCGTCATTATCACTTTTTTCTCACCAATTCCCTGCGTAAAGCTATTAGTTTGTGTCTAGATGCCCATCGAGCTGCAATTGTTAAAAGTGCAGAACAAACCATAACTGCAATTTCTGAAGATTTTCATTCCTTAATTGACCTCAGATTGTCTGACACCAAAGTTGCAAAAGTGACTTTTGGGGACTTAGCTTGGACAAATTTTGATACTTTACAGATGGTCTTGCATTACAGTCCATTTGAGTTGATTTCCGACCTACTGATTGGGCAAGCAAGAATGTCGCAAGGAGCAAGCCAGACAAATAGTTTCCAAGAAAAACTGAAAAACGCGCTACCAGAATTGGCATCTTCTTTAACCCAACAGATTCAATCTGTTTATAACAATATTGCCGCCAAGATAGAACAACAAATTGAAACTGCTTACCAGCAAGATATAGAAAAATCTCTGGAAACCCTGCGGCAGGCACAAGAGCTATCTGCTGCTGGAGAGCAAAAAATAGCCACAACTGATCAAGATTTGCCGGAGATCTTGTCAATTTTGACTGATACTCGTTCCGCACTCAAAGGTTTTAAACAGAAACTCTGGTCAGAGATTGGGGGAACAGAAGTGAAGTTAGAAGTTTTTCCTGCCACATAAACGGTAAATATTGAATGTCTCCAAGTTCACCTCAAGTGTGTACTGAACTTAAGTAAAGTCCAATAGAGGTTTATTGCCAAATCTTTGGAATCGACTAAGGGTTTGGAGTTGCTCTTCATCGGTAATCGTTCCCGACAATTCGGATTCGATGGCGATTCTTATCCTCAATCCTTCATCAGGACATGTAACCCAAATTGGTGGAATAAAATTGTGCGAAGTCATTTTACTAAGCTTGATGATTGTGCTGTGCGAGTAGAGCAGCCAACTACCTCACAGCACGAAATTTTGAGCAATCTCAAAGCGGGTCAGTTGTAACTGATGAAAGTCATAGTAGCTTTGCAAAGTTAACTTTGCAAGGTTGAAATCAGGTCAAATTTTTGCAAAGCTAACTTGGCAATACGTTCATCAAGCCATTTCTACGGAGGATGGGGTTTAGCGCCAATTTTCTGGCTGAAATAGTAGAGGAGGTAGCAAGGGAGAATCTGGGTTTTGGAGAAATTCTGGACGGACAACGGGTTAAAAGTTTTAGGAAGGACAATTAGGAAAGCGCGTCACGAGCGAGGATGGAGCCAAAGATATGTCCGAGACTTAATGCAGGCGCTGTCGCGCTCTCGTTCAATGCCGGAATGCAACGTCACTGACGTGACCATTAGCCACATCGAATCGGGCAAGCACAAAGTAGCCCACAATTTGGTAATGGGAATTGCCGCCCTTGAGTTTGTCACGCATCCTGTGACTAATCGGCCTTTTACTTCCGATCAGCTTTCAGATATTGCAGCTGAATATTTAGACCCAGAAACTGGATGGTATTGCTTGCCACCTTATGAAAGACCAACCCTATCGAAGTTGCTCCAGATCGAAATCAAAAACCGTCATCCTTGGCAGGGACTTTTGTTCCTTTCTCGCGATACGCAAATAGCGGTTGATAGACTAATTCAACTGATTGAGGAAGACATGCCAACAGAGTCAGAAATCTGCGATTTGGCGATGGAATTATGGAAATCTCCTAGCGTGCGCTGGACTGAAGAAGAACTGCAAAACATCGTGTCGTTGCAGTTTAATGGTAGCCAAGTTGACCTCTCCGAACAATGACCCAGCCTTTCCAGAAAAGAGTTGCCCTACTCTGCTCTATTTAAGAAGATTTAGTTTACCCCAGGGAAAAAAGCCATTATGTTGTTTGTGGATGGGGTGGTGGATATTTTCCGCTCATAATGAGTTGCTCGCGTTCGAGGATAGGTTCTGGGAGGTTAAATTGCAGAATTTTAGCGGTTACGCGCCCTTGGGGAGTCAGTGGGACGATTGTTCCTCCCTCTAGCCGGAAGTGGTCTGACCATTTCTGGAGACGGGGATTAAAAAAGGGGGTTAGCTGTTGTGTTTCAGGGTCAATTGAACCGAGGTCAGTTCCTTTAAAACGGTTAGCAAGGACAGGATAACGCTAGGTTTTCAGCTGCGGTGATACCATCATGTTTTTCGGCAATGATGTGTTCCATTTCAAAGGCGAACAGTGAAGCCGTTTGGGGAAATCGGCAATACTCGCATTGTTCTCTAGCGCGTTGGGTCACTAGCTGACGCAGAGCGATTGATACGTAACTCATGCTGCTGCCTGCAAGCGTTTATAGGCATGTGCTTTGGCTAAGCGCACCCAATGTTCTAAGAGTAAGTATCGATCGAGTTCGACTTCTTCTGATTGGGACAGAGTGCCAGATTTATTGCGATCGAGCAGTTCGCTCATCCGGGCTTGCAATGCAGGCCTGGGGCGGATGGCGAGGATAACTTCTGGGCTGGGTTGACTGGCAAGCAGTTCGACGATCTGGAGTTCGTCTTGGTAGGGGATGGTTTCTGCGGCAGTGAGTTCCCCAAGTGCGCGATCGAGGGCTTCCGGGAGGCGATCGCCCAATTGTTGCAGTTTTTTGCCCAGGAGATCGGGTACTTCTAGAATAATCTGCATACTTCGGTAATGTTAGGGTAGAAATAGCTTTGATTGTAACAAACGGGCGAGATATTCATATTTTGAGTGAGTTGGCACTGGAAGATTCGCATTAATTTTACAAGTGCTACAAGGTCGAAAAATTAACCTAATTATCGATGAAACAGAGGATAATAAAAAAGGCAGTCAACGGATTATGTAGATAGACATTACATTGCTAATGTCGGAAAAATCGAGCATGGGATTGTGTCAGTTGGGGGAGCGAGATTGCTAAGGGAGTGGATGCTCACACAATTCATAAAACAGGTCGATTTATGGCGTCAATAAATCACCCTATCTGAAGACAGTTTGCATTTGTAGAACCGTTGGTAATTGACAAAAACTGGATTATGTGTATTGGTCTGTTTTACCGCTACTTTTCTCGCTTCGGCTATGAGGACAAAGTAAATTGAAAAGTTCAGTTGGAATTTCCTCGCGGTGTTCCAAAAGAAAGTCCATCAGCGCTAAGTGACGCAAGTCGCAGGAACTAGGAGCGCGATAATTGCGATCGCTGCCAAACCAACGCCGGACTGTCGCCGGTGAGCGAGAACAGATGTCAGCGATAATTTTGTAAGTGACATCCCATTGTCGGGGTGAAAGTCCCAGTTGGCAATGGGCGTAGAGGTTAATCAAGGCGAGTTCTCGTTCGCCAAGAGGACGAGGATGGGTCATAGGGCTTGTTCCCCCTGTGCCAGCAGTTGAATGCGATCGTAACAGTTAGACTAAATTCAGCAGTATGACACTCTTGCATTTAATACGACGATGACTGAAATTACCCTATCTCTACCAGAGGAAACATTACTGGCGCTAAAGTTAGATCCCCAGCAACTGGGAGAAGAA
>NZ_JBHFNP010000334.1:0-25738 GCF_041929235.1 Microseira sp. BLCC-F43 | reverse complement strand
GCGAATTACTGAAATGAGAAAGTTCAGGGGCAAAAGGAGAAAGCAGATTGCCATAAAGCTTGCGGAAAACACTAAAATATATGCGCGAATTACTGAAATGAGAAAGTTCAGGGGCAAAAGGAGAAAGCAGATTGCCTGTGTGAGTATTGCCAGCTCGTTATAGTGCTTTGAGGCTTTATGATTCGGGTCCCAGCAGCGGTGCGTTACGGCTACCGCCTAACGCACCCTACAACTGATAAATCGAACGATTAGAACGATGTCCCGTGACTCGCGTGCTATGCCAAAGCAGGAAAACCAAAGCGATTAGGAGGCTCTTAGCGATTGAATTTTTTGCCATCGGTTTTGGGGCTGAGTATTGCGCTGGCAGGTCCAATTCTGTTAGTCAGTCCAGCAAACAGAATACTAGGCGATCGGGAACGATTGCTGACGAAAGTAATCGAGCAACTGTTTCTTTGGTTACTTGTAGGTTTAGTGCTGACAATCTTGATTGTTTGGGAGAAGCAATCTCTTACCTCGATCGGTTTGCGATTCCAGTGGCAATCTTTCATGTGGGGGCTACTTCTGGCGGGCGTACTCATTTTCTTGGTGTCGCCTGTTTTAATCTGGATGCTCAAAAAGATGCAGCTGAACGGCTTTGAAACAGGTCTTGCCCAGCTGAACCAGTTGCCGATTTGGTTTCTGATTTTTGCAGTGATTACGGGTGGAACGGCGGAGGAAATTCTTTACCGAGGTTACGCGATCGCACGGCTATCGTTATTTGTCGGTTACGGGTGGGCAGGATTGATTGCGTTAACCGCGTTCGCAATGGTGCATCTGCCACTTTGGGGTTGGGGTTCGGTACTGACGTTCTTCATCTCCGGTAGCTTGTTCACGGGGTTTTACCTTATGACCCATGACCTACTTGCTTGCATTGTTGCCCATATCGTCACAGACTCGATTGGTTTGATCGTTGCGCCGCGGCGAAGAGCATAATACGCTTGCCCAGATTCAGAAGAAACTATCGCAAATTAGCCGGGAAGCAGGATAAGAACTACCAACAATTTGTCCGCCAGTCGCTGCTAAAGTTAAAGATTTCTGTGACAAATCAGCCCTGACAAGGCTGCTGGCTCTAGAATTCAAAGTCCAGGTATCGACACCAGACAAGATTATGGGCAAACCAACTGGCTTTATCGAATTCTTGCGCGAGTTGCCGTCGGAAATATCGCCTAGCGATCGCATCCGCAATTGGGACGAGTTCCACCTGCACATGCCGGAGGAAAAACTCCGCACCCAAGGCGCGCGCTGTATGGACTGCGGCATCCCATTCTGCCACACGGGGACACTCATCAGCGGCATGGCAAGCGGCTGTCCGATCAATAATCTGATTCCGGAATGGAACGACCTCGTTTATCGCGGACTCTGGAAAGAAGCGCTAGATCGCTTGCACAAAACCAACAATTTCCCCGAATTTACTGGGCGCGTCTGTCCCGCACCCTGCGAGGGTTCTTGCGTGCTGGGTATAAACAACCCGCCCGTGACGATCAAAAATATCGAGTACTCAATCGCCGAAAAAGGCTGGGATGAAGGCTGGATCGCACCTGAACTGCCGACCAAGCGCACGGGGAAAAAGGTCGCGATTATCGGATCTGGTCCGGCGGGACTGGCGGCGGCGGCACAACTTAACCGGGCTGGTCATTGGGTGACTGTATTTGAACGCGCCGATCGTCCGGGTGGTCTGCTGATGTACGGCATTCCCAACATGAAGTTGGATAAGGAACAAGTTGTTTTGCGCCGTCTCAACGTCCTGGAAGAAGAAGGCGTGAAATTTGTCTGCAATACCGAAGTTGGGAAAGATTTACCCGCCGAACAACTGCTGAAAGAATTCGATGCCGTACTCCTTTGCACGGGTGCAACTAAGCCGCGCGATCTGCCGATTGAAGGGCGGGATTTGAAAGGCATCCACTTTGCGATGGAATTCCTCACCGCCAATACAAAAGCAATTTTAGATAAGAGCGACGCGCCCATCTCCGCCGCCGGAAAAGATGTCGTGATTATCGGCGGTGGCGACACTGGTACAGACTGCGTGGGGACGTCGATTCGCCACGGCTGCAAGAGTTTGGTGCAAGTGGAAATTTTGCCCAAACCTCCCGCAGAACGCGCTGCGGACAATCCCTGGCCCGAATGGCCTAAAGTTTACAAGATGGACTACGGACAGGAAGAAGCCGCCGCAGTGTTTGGCGACGACCCTCGCGTTTATACCACCACGGCGACCAAGTTTGAAGGCGACGAAAGCGGACATGTCAAAGCCGTCCACACCGTGCAAGTGCAGTGGGAGAAAAACGAAAAAGGACAATTTATACCCAAGCACGTCCCCGGTACTGAAAAAGTTATACCTGCACAGTTAGTCTTGCTGGCGATGGGCTTCCTCGGCCCGGAACAACCTTTGCTCGATGCCCTCGGATTGGAACGGGATGCACGAAGCAATGTCAAAGCAGAGCATGGTAAATTTGCTACCAGCATTCCCGGTGTATTTGCGGCTGGGGACTGCCGTCGCGGACAAAGCCTCGTTGTGTGGGCGATTAACGAAGGACGGGGAGTGGCGCGGGAATGCGATCGCTATCTGATGGGGAATACCGACCTGCCTTAATCACAGCTAATTGCTAATTTCTCATTGCTAATTGCGCCAGAGAAGCTCACAATAAGCAGGCATTTTTCCTGAGATTAGCTATTAGCCTCGTTCCCACGGCTCTGCCTGGGAACGCCATTAGCCGCAGGTTTGAGATAGATATGAAATCGCGTAGGTTTTGTCAATGAATGAATGTACTTAAATAACTGGTGATATGATGTCCGCCTAATTACCCTTAATAAAAATCTCGACCCGTCACCGTGTCACCGTTCTCCCAAGTCATTCCTAACTATGGGTATTTAACCGGACATGATATGAGCGATCGCCAGCGTCAAAAGGTGGAGGGGAAAGACAAGTTAAAATTGCCTTTCCCCTCCCCATTTTTTAGCCAATGGTAAAATCCTGTCGTTGAACGCACCCGTATGGGATGCAGCAAAATTTGTTGTTCTTTGCTACTACAATCAAATTATTGCTCTATATCTTCTCCAGGTAAACGGTTAAATTCCTGCCTAACTGTATTACTAAAAACAATTTTACGGGATTAAGTTGGATAATTTTGTTGATTTTTTAATCTGTTATTCAATTTTTAGTTTTAATCAATTAAAATTTAAAATAAAAATATTTAATTATCACCTCAAAGAAAGCCGCGGCTTTCTAAGTAAAAATTACCCGACAACAAGCTGAGCAAAACTTGTAGATACTGGCTTGTTCGGAGCGTTAAACTGAAAGTGAAGGGCGGTTTTGAGCCAGCTTAAAAAAATAGCAATATGGCTCAATATCTATCTCTGGATAGATGGCTGGTTTGAGATGCCATGTAACAATTATTACCAGGGTAGGGCTAGAGTTAAATGTGGGAAATCTTAAAAAATCTATTTTCACCGAGTCAGTACATTCCCCACGGTCACTGTTACTTGTGGCAAACTCCACTCGTAGGGCTGCACGTGGTGAGCGACTTGCTGATAGCGATCGCTTATTTCTCGATTCCGGTGATGCTGGTCTACTTCGTCCACAAGCGGAGTGACGTACCCTTCCTCAAAGTATTTGTTTTATTTGGTGCTTTTATCCTGGCTTGCGGTACGGGTCACTTGCTCGACATCTGGACCCTGTGGCATCCTGCTTACTGGGTATCCGGGATCGAACAAGCGCTTACCGCGTTGGTTTCCTGCTACACGGCCCTAGAAATGGTAACGCTGCTGCCGCAATTTTTATCGTTACAAACACCAGATCGACTCGCAGCTATAAATCAGGAATTACAACGGCAGATTGCCGAACGCCAGCAAGCCGAACAAACGTTACAAAGTGTAGTCACGGGCACAGCTTCGGTAATTGGAGAAGAATTTTTCCCCGCGTTAGTGCAGCATTTGGCATCGGCGCTGGACCTTCGCAATGTTTTTGTAGCAGAAATTACCGGCCCTATGCGGTTAAAAACCCTGGCTTTTTGGTCGGGTGACAAGGCAGAGAGCGGCTTTGAGTATGACGCAATCGATACTCCCTGCCAGCCAGTGGTTGAAGAAGGAAAATTATTTTACTTCCCAGATCGAGTGCAGGAACGGTTTCCCAAAGCCTTGGGGTTAAAAGCGATGGGTGCCGTATGTTACCTGGGAGTGCCGCTGTTAGACGGACAGCAGCAAGTAATCGGTGTGCTGTGCATCAATAGCGATCGCCCTTTAAAGCACCCAGACAGCGCCAAGGCGATTATGCAGATATTTGCTGCTAGAGCTGCTGCCGAATTGCAGCGGCAAAAAGCCGAATCTGCCTTGCGCGGTGCCTACGAGGAGTTAGAAATTCGGGTACAAGAACGCACTTGGGAGTTAAGGGCGACCAATGCAGCGCTACAGACAGAAATTAAAGAAAGAATCGCAGCCGAATCGGCATTGCGAGCCAGCCAAACTCGTCTGAGAAAACAACAAATCGGGTTGCTGAAACTGGCGAAAAGCAATAATTTATACGAAGGTAATTTCAGCGCGGCGCTGGCAGAAATTACCAAACTGGCATGTCGTACCCTCGACGTAGAACGGGGGAGCTTGTGGTTTTATAACGATGACAAATCCCAGCTTTACTGTGCCGATTTATACGAACTTTCCCTGGAGCAACACAGCCTGGGGGCGAAAATTTCTGTAGTGGATTATCCGCACTATTTCCAAGCATTAGAAACCTCGCGAGTCATTGCAGCTCACGATGCACGTAATGACAAGCGAACGAAAGAACTTGGGGCATCTTATTTGAATGCTTTATCGATAACCTCGATGTTGGATGTGCCGATTCAGTTGAAAGGAACAACGGTGGGGGTGCTGTGTTTAGAACATACAAAAACTGCTAGACGTTGGTCAATTGAATCGCAAAACTTTGCCAGTTATTTAGCGTATATGACAGCACTGGCGATGGAAACGCGCGATCGCCAACGAGCAGAAGCAGCGCTGCGGGAGTCGGAACAAATGTACCGGCAAATCCTCGACGCGATTACAGATATGGTACTGGTGAAAGGGCCAAAATCGCGCATCGTGTGGGGGAACAAAGCATTTCGCGACTATTACGGAATGACGAACGAAGAACTGCGCGATATCATCGATGCTCCGTTTAATGACCCGGATTACACCCAGCAGTACATCAAAGACGATGCCTATGTGTTTAATACGGGTGAGACTTTAATAATTTTAGAAGAGCCGGTGACGCGACATGACGGAGTTGTGGGACAGTTCGACACGATTAAATCGCCGATTTTTAACTCGGAAGGTCAAGTCGTCATGACGGTGGGAGTGTCGCGGGATGCGGCGGAACGCAAGCAAGTCGAGTCAGCATTACGGGAAATCGCCGCAAGAGAGAAAGCGATCGCCAAGATTATTCAAAGAATGCGGCAAACTTTGGATATCGAACAGATATTTGGCGCTACAACGTTTGAATTGCAGCAAGCGTTAGGATGCGATCGCGCCGTCATTTATCGTTTTAATTCCGACTGGAGTGGCGAGTTCGTATCCGAATCCGTCGCATCTGGATGGATACCCCTAATGCAGCGACAAAACAACGAATTCGAGCTAACTGAAACAGCGGTGATTGAATCAACTTGCGCTGTCAGAACATTGGCAAATATCAATAACCCAATAAAAGGCACCGATACTTATTTGCAAGCAACCCAAGGCGGTATTTACAACGAGAGGACGAGTTACCGCTGCGTTTCTGATATTTACTCAGCTAATTTTACGCCTTGTTACCTGGAAATATTAGAGCAATTTCAAGTTAGAGCCTATATCATCGTACCGATTTTCTGCGGCAATAAACTGTGGGGATTGCTAGCCACTTACCAAAATTCCTCACCCCGCCAATGGACGAACGCGGAAATTAAAATGGTCGTGCAAATTGGCGAACAATTGGGCGTTGCGATCCAACAAGCCGAATTATTAGCACAAACGCAAAAACAGTCAATTGAACTACAAAAAGCCAAGGAAGCTGCCGATAATGCCAACAAAGCTAAAAGCGAATTCCTTGCCAATATGAGTCACGAACTGCGTACCCCCCTCAACGCCATTCTTGGTTTCAGCCAAATACTCAACCGCAACCAATCCTTAGCCCCCGAACACCAGCAATTTTTAGGCATTATTAATCGCAGCGGCGAGCATTTACTGGAATTGATTAACGATATTCTAGAAATGTCCAAAATCGAGTCAGGGCGAGTTGCGCTCAACGAAAACGACTTTGACCTATATCGCCTGCTAAATAGTCTCGAAGAAATGCTACGACTGAAAGCCGAATCCAAAGGCTTACAGCTAACCTTCTCGCGCAGTAATGACGTGACTCAATTTATTATAACCGACGAAAGTAAACTGCGCCAGGTATTAATTAACCTGCTAGGTAATGCGATTAAATTTACCGAAAAAGGCAGCGTTACTTTGCGGGTCACCGTTCGGGAAAAATCCAATTCCCAATTACCCTCGTTCCCTGGATCTGCCTGGGAACGCAATTACCAATTGCATTTTGAAATAGAAGATACCGGCCCCGGTATTGCCCCTGAAGAAATCGATAAATTATTTAGAGCCTTTGAGCAAACCAAAACAGGTTTGAAATCGAATCAAGGAACGGGTTTGGGTTTATGCATTAGTCAAAAATTCGTGCAATTGATGGGAGGAGAAATTACCGTCAGCAGTCAACCTGGGGAAGGAGCAAAGTTTGGCTTTAATATTTTGGCAAGTTCGGTTGAGAACCCTCGATTGGAAACAAACCAGCATATTGTTAAAAAAGTCGTTGGTTTAGCGCCAAACCAACCCAGCTATCGCATCCTTGCGGTAGAAGATAAGCCAAGCAATCGCTTATTGCTAGTGGAATTTCTCACCTCGTTAGGCTTTGAAGTACGCGAGGCAGAAAACGGACAAGAAGCGATAGAAATATGGGAAAGTTGGGAACCCCACCTGATTTGTATGGATTGGCGAATGCCAGTAATGGATGGCTATGAAGCAACCAAACGAATTAAATCTCACCCCAAGGGAAAAGAAACGGCGATTATTGTCCTAACAGCCAGTGCGTTTGAAGAAGAACGACAAGTTATCATATCAGCGGGATGCGACGAATTCGTGCGTAAACCTTTTAAACAAGAGGAACTGCTCAGAGCAATCGCTCAACATCTAGGGGTAAAATATCTCTACGAAGATGAAGCACCCCAGATAGAAAGCCAACGGCAAAATTTGCCAAACTTGCAAAACCTAGAAACAATGCCGAATTCTGACATCGCGCTTGGGATTGCCAAGATGCCAACTAACTGGATGAAACAGCTATACCAAGCAGCAGTCACAGGTAACGATGGGCTGATTTTTCAGCTAATCGATCAAATTCCCGCAGAAAATTGTTCTCTCGCGATTACCTTGACTGACTTAGCTGTAGACTTTCAGTTCGAGCAGATCGTTGCGCTAATGGCTAATGGCTAATTGCTAATTGCTAATGGTTAATTGCTAATGGTTAATGGGGAAAAGAAACCCGGTTTCGACCGTCGTCCCTTGCGCGTGCCGTCGGCATATCTCTGGTTCGCTTTCCCAAGGATTTTTCGGCTCACCTTTGTTTCTTTGCGTAATGGCTAATGCCAGGAAAAATGCTATAATAGCAACCAGGCATAAACTCTCCCAATTAGCAATTACCAATTAGCAATTACCAATTACCAATTACCAATTAGCAATTACCAATTAGCCATTACCAATTAGCCATTAGCCATTAGCAACCTCCTACAATTCTGAGGATTTATCCGGTAAACCCATGACGGTGCGATAGCGTTCTTCCATGGGAGAAACACTCGGAAATTGCAGGTTATTATACCATTGGCTGCGGCTAAATAGTTCTTGCCGCAACTCATCGACATTGATAGTTTTAACTTTGCCATCGGCTACAATTTGTTTGCCATCAATCCAAACGCTATGCACCACTTGAGTCGGACGACCTAAAATTAATAATCCAATCGGATCGGTGCGGGGTAGCAAAGATAAATTAGTCAAATCGTAGAGGACTAAATCGGCTTTTTTACCGACGGCGATCGCCCCCAGTTCATCCCCCAGATTCAAACCGATTGCTCCTCCTTTAGAAGCCATTTCCACAGCTTGAAGCGGAGTAATCCAGTGATGATAATCCCGGTCGGTTGTATTGTGCAAAATTGAGCCAATTTTAATCGCTTCGAGTAGATCTTGCGAGTCGTTACTCGACGCACCATCACAACCAAAAGTCACGTTAACTCCCGCTTTGCGATATTTTAAAATCGGTGCAATACCGCTTCCCAAACGTAAATTGCTCAAGGGGTTGTGAACGACTGTAGATTGAGTTTGATCCAAAATTTCAATATCAGAATCGTTCAGCCACACGCAATGGGCGAGGGATGTTTTGTGACTGAGATAGCCAATTTCTTTGAGATGTTCGACGGCGCTACAGCCATATTTTTCTTGGGCTAGTAATTGTTGCGCTAATGTTTCCAACAGGTGTGAATGGCGGCAGAGATCGTAGCGTTCGCTCAATTCAATACATCCTTCAAATAACGCATCTGTTGATAACTGAATTCCCGTAGGTGCTACCAAAATATAAACCCCTTCATCGGGACGATGGAATTGCTTCACCGCCGTTTCGATTAATTCCAACGTCGCTGCTGTTGAGCGAAAATAAGCAGCGTAATTCTTTTCGCTTCCCCCAGAAGGAACCCCCGCCGCGAAAGATTCATCTTGCACCAAAGGCGCGACAAAAGCGCGAATGCCAATTTCCCGATAAGCTTTCACTGCGGCGCCGATCGTTTCTAATTCTTTGCCTGGAATTAACACTAAATGATCGACAACGCTTGTACCGCCAGATAATATTGTTTCTACTGCCGTCGCCAAGGCGCTTAGATAAACTTGCTCTGGATCTAGCGGGGTGATATCGTAAAGTGCAGCCAGCCATAATTCTAAAGGCAGCATGGGAATTAAACCCCGATGCCACATTTCCGAAGAATGGGTATGCGCGTTTATAAAACCGGGCAGTAACAGCTTGTTTTGTCCATCCACTGCGGTACCGACGACTTCTATATGGGAAGCAATACCAGTAATGCGATCGCCCTCGATCTGCACGTCCACCGTTGCGTAACCCTCTGCTTGCGGAATCAGAACATTTTGAATCGTAAAGTTCACAGATTTATCCTTCCCATTACCTGATAAGATTGATTCTCAATAATCATCAACATTCCAATCAGATTTCTATATTAGTTCCCCATCCCACTGTAGAGAAAATCCTATGTCAGAATCTCTCTCCCAACAAGATATCTCCGATCTCCGAGATTGGCAGCAAAAAATTGCCATCGCCAACCACAATAATATTTTCTGCCACTGTCGCACTTGCAGCTATGAATGGGTAGATTCCACCTTTGATGCAATTTGTCCCACCTGCGCTAGCAAAAAAGTGGAACGGATCTCGTGCTGGCAGTTCCCTGATGATTGAACCCTCTAAAATTATAATTATTGACGGAAGGATTTTATACTTTCTTCCCAATTAGCGCCATCGAAGGGAATAATTTTAAAGCGAGAGATGACGTCGCCATCCAGACAGCGCAGATTAACGTCGATCTGGTCGGGGTGCGATCGCGGACGATAAAAGGCGTGGATGCCGCAAATCCGACAGAAAGTATGCTTTGCGACACCCGTATTAAACGTGTACGTAGTTAGCACATGCTCACCGCTGAGGAGTGTAAACTGCTCTGGCGGCACGATTAGGTGTAAAAAGCCCTTATTTTTGCAAATCGAGCAGTTGCAATCATCCGCCTCGTGCTTGTATACAACGACACGAAAGCGCACAGCACCGCAGTGACATCCACCTTCATAGGTGACGGGTTCGTTTATTTGGTTATCAGTCATAACTAAAAGATCGGCAGGCAAATGACTGTGACAAATGATAACTGACTAATGTTGCAAGGGTGGGATAATATGGCATCAAAAATTAGAAACAGCTATGAATCGACCTTTACATACGCTGGGAGTTCCGCCAAACGCTTGGGGAGTTAACGAAGCGATCGCCGACATCACCCGTCCACCCCTAGATGTACGCACCATTACCTTGCCGACCCAAACCAAGACACTGCGCCTCGACTTGGCGAAAACGGCAATTTTGGTCATCGACATGCAAAATGACTTTTGTCACCCCGATGGTTGGTTGGCACATATTGGGGTAGACGTGACACCGGCGCGCGAACCGATCGAACCTTTAAAAGCATTATTACCAGAACTGCGGGCGGCAAAAGTTCCAGTCATTTGGGTAAACTGGGGCAATCGTCCCGACTTGCTCAATATTAGCCCCGCAGCGCTTCACGTTTACAACCCTACTGGCGTTGGTGTCGGACTCGGCGACCCGTTGCCCAAAAATGGTGCTAAAGTACTCATGGCAGGTAGTTGGGCTGCTGCTGTAGTCGATGAATTAGAACAAAAACCCGAAGATATCCCCATCGATAAATATCGCATGAGCGGATTTTGGGATACGCCTTTAGATAGTATCCTGCGGAACTTAGGAAAAACTACTCTATTCTTTGCAGGCGTCAACGCCGACCAGTGCGTAATGACAACGCTGCAAGATGCCAATTTTTTAGGCTATGACTGCATCTTAGTCAAAGATTGCACCGCTACGACTTCGCCAGAGTATTGTTGGTTAGCAACTTTATATAACGTTAAACAATGCTTTGGCTTTGTCGCCGATTCCCAAGCTATCCTGGAAGCAATCAAATCGATTGGGTAATCGGTAATCGGTAATCGGTAATAGAAAAGCAAAAAACCAATTACCAATTACCAATTACCAATTACCAATTACCAATTACCAAAATCCTTATGATTGACTCCCCTCGTTGCGTCATTCCGGATGCGAAAACGCCCAAGCAATACCAAGCGTTTCGCATCAGTCCTAGCGATAGCAATCGTTTGGCGATTGTCTTCGATCCGACAACCGACGATATTTCTTTTACTTTTTGCGTCGAGATCTTTGATCTAGGCGGAAAAACACCGCCAAACCGACATCAGTTTGCGGCAGAAATGTTTTTTATCCTCAAAGGTGAAGGGTTAGCAACCTGCGATGGCAAAACCGTGAAAATTCAAGCGGGAGATAGCATTCTAGTCCCGGCTACGGGGACGCATGTAATTGAAAATACAGGTTCTACGCGGTTGTACGCACTAACAGTCATGGTGCCAAACGAAGATTTTGCCGAACTGATTCGCAGGGGCGTACCAGTCGAGTTAGATGAAGAAGATATGGCGGTTTTGTGTCGTTCGGATGCTTTAGTTCGATGTTAAACGTACGTAAAAAATAGACGGTATCGATGGTTATCCGTGACACTAGGCGGCTGGATGCAGATGTATACCGTCCCGAAGAAGAGCGAAGTTTCCCGGTGTTGTTAATGAGACAACCATATGGGAGAGCGATCGCATCCACCGTAGTCTACGCCCACCCGACTTGGTACGCTTCTTCCCACAGCTATATTGTCGCGCTCCAAGACGTCCTCGGACGCGGCACATCCGAAGGCAAATTCGAGTTATTCGACTGCCCTGAATTGTCGGATGAGTTTGATCCGGCGCATGGCAACTCCTGCGGCAAGTGTTGTACATCTGCCGTGCTGCCTCCAACCTGGACAACAAAATGCCCTCAATCGCTGAACTTACTATGAGAGGAAGTTAGGTAACGAATCAGGGCGTTGTCTTGGGCGAAGTTTTTGGCACGTCAAGACTGATTGTTCAACGATTAATTTAGCTAGACAGACGGGAATCCCCACATCCATACCCGATAGGGTTGGTGTGGGATGAGAGGCGAGTGAGGTGAGGAGTCCCATCCCAATCAAAACCGACAAATAGGAGATCTCGGAAAGGTCAGGATGGGCGACGAGACGAACAAATCCCTTGACTCTTTTCTCGGCCTATGTTATCATGGTTATATAATCGTGATAAGGTCGCTCTCATGTTCAAAGCACTTAAGGTAAGGATTTATCCAACTATAGAACAGCAGCAGCATCTAGCTCAGGCTTTTGGATGCGTCCGTTGGGTTTGGAATCAATCTCTAGTTACCATGTCTCAAACTTACAAAGAGACGGGTAAGGGCTGATCTGCTTATGACATGAAAAAACAAATACCTATCTGGAAGGTAGAACATGAATGGCTGAAAGAATGCTACTCGCAATGTCTTCAGCAATCGTGTTTAAATCTGTCTCAGGCTTTGATCAACTTCTTTGATGGTAGAGCCGAGTACCCTAGGCTCAAAAATAGACATGGCAGACAGTCTTTACAGTATCCAGCTAATGTAAAAATCCTCAGTGATACAGAGATTAAATTCCCTGGAAAGCTAGGTATTGTCAAGGCTAAAATCCATCGTGATACTGTCGGGAAACTGAAAAACGTAACTGTTTCCAAAATGCCAGATGGTAGATATTATGCTTCTTTGTTAATTGACAATGAAGCTGATAAGCCAGCAGCAAGCGACCAGGGTAAAGCGATAGGTATAGACTTAGGATTGATTGATTTTTGTGTAACAAGTGAAGAAACTAAATATAGGAATCCCAAACTGAAAAAACCCGAAAGAAATCTTAAAAGTAAACAGCGTAAGTTATCACGAAAAAAAGATAAAACAACTAACCAGCGTCGTAAGGCTAAACTAGCTATAGCTAAAGTACATTCTAAAATAGCTAGAGTGCGTGAAGATTTTATACACAAGCTATCCCGCAAGATAGTAAACGAGAACCAAGTAATTGCAGTAGAAAATCTGGCAGTAAAAAACATGGTAAAAAATCATTCCCTTGCTAAAGCTATTGCTGATGTGGGATGGGGGATGTTTTGCACCATGCTCAAGTACGCTGAATCAGATGGAAAAATCTATATTGAAGTAGATCGGTTTTTTCCTTCCAGCCATCTTTGTTCTAACACTTTGCTGTCGCTGCCAAAAATGGATCTGTCGGTGCGAGAATTCGATTGCCCTCACTGTAATAATCGGCACGATCGAGATATCAACGCGGCAATCAATATCAAAAATGTACCGCTGACGCGGAACCCGAAGGGTAGGCTTGCGGATATTGTCGTTGGGAACCAGCGATACTGCCCTTGGAGGGGGTGTAAGACCAAAACGGTATGGGCGCAAGTCTACTACTGTAGCGGCAACCCCCGATGAATTGGGAAGCCCACACCGTACCTAGCGGTCGGTGTGTGGTAGTTCACTCTATAATTTATTGAACCTATACAAAACGAGCGAATAAATTCGCTCGCGTCGTGTTTCATCCCCCGGATAAATCGCGGTTGCTCTCCAACTCCCGAAGGTTGATGGTGAATTTGGGCAAGTGGGCTGATTCGGCAGGTGGAATTGTCAGAGAAATTCCAGCCAAGAAGATCGTTTCTATGGGAAAAGCAATTTTTAGGCGCTTCCAGCAGCACACCTGCACCCCCGCACACCTGCACACCCGCTCCCTCTCTCAGGCAAATCTGTTTAGAATTCTTAATAGGTCAAGCAAGTCTATCTTGTTTGCCGCATCTAGAGGGAGATCAGAACACTGTGGCACACACTATTGTTACCAACACCTGCGAAGGCGTAGCCGACTGCGTTGAAGCTTGTCCGGTTGCCTGCATTCACCCAGGGCCAGGTAAAAATGTTAAAGGGACTGACTGGTATTGGATCGACTTTTCCACTTGTATCGATTGTGGTATATGTCTACAGGTATGCCCTGTAGAAGGGGCTATTGTTCCAGAAGAACGTCCCGATTTGCAAAAGACGCCGTAATGCTAATGGCTAATTGCTAATGGCTAATTGTTGGATATCATTAGCAATTAGCCATTACCCCATGACTCATGACCCATGACCCATGACCCGTTATTAGTAGTTGAGGATGTTTACGCCGGGTATGTAAAAGACCTGGATATCCTTCAAGGCATCAATTTTCGCATCGATGCGGGGGAATTGGTCGCCGTTATTGGCCCTAATGGGGCTGGTAAATCAACTTTGGTTAAGACTATTTTTGGGCTGCTAACTCCCCATAAGGGCAAAATTACTTTTAAAGGCAAGAATATCGGCGGCTTGAAGCCAGATCAAATTGTGAGGCGGGGGATGTGCTACGTGCCGCAAATTGCTAATGTGTTTCCTTCCCTGACGGTGGAAGAAAATCTGGAAATGGGCGGGTTTATCCGCCAGGACTCAATCCAACCTTTGAAGGAGAAAATCTTTGATTCTTTTCCCGTTTTGCGGCGACGACACCGCCAGCGGGCGGGTACGCTTTCCGGTGGGGAACGTCAGATGTTGGCGATGGGTAGGGCGTTGATGCTGGAACCTTCTTTGCTTTTGTTGGATGAACCTTCGGCTGCTTTGTCTCCGATTCTGGTCACGAGTGTTTTTGACCAAATCAAAAGCATTAATCAGGCAGGCACTGCGATTATCCTGGTGGAACAAAATGCTCGCAAGGCTCTGGAAATGGCGGATCGGGGTTATGTTTTAGAATCAGGACGCGACCGCTTTACCGCCCCCGGTTCCGAATTACTCAATGACCCCAAAGTCGGCGAACTTTATCTCGGCGTCGGTCAAAGTCATTAAAATATATCGCTGGCGACTGTTTTTTGGTTCGCTTGCATGGTACTATATTCATAATGGGATATTTGTAATTAAAAAAAAACAGGACAGATTTCCATTATTATGAAGTAGATACTAAAAGCATAAAATAATAATATCAGAAAATTGGCAAAAAATATAGGTAGAGAACAAAGGAATTTTAGTGACAATTGAACTCAGTAGGGAGCATCTGCAAGCTATCTGTAGCCATGGGGAAAGCGCTTATCCGCAAGAGTGCTGCGGGTTGCTGTTGGGACTGGTGAGAAGAGATAGTAAAACGGTGGTGGATGTGCTAGGGACGGAAAATGCTTGGGATGAAGAGGCAATGAAGGCATTTCAAGGGATAGAACCTTTGGCGAAGTTGGGGGAAACGAAGCGGGGAAATTATGGGATCGCACCTACTGATATCCTCAAAGCGCAAAAAGCAGCACGCGATCGCCACCTAGCGATCATCGGCATTTACCATTCGCACCCAGATTGTGCCGCCATACCATCGGAATTTGACAGACAGGTGGCTTGGCAGGAATACTCGTATATCATCGTTTCCGTCTGTTCTGGGAAAGCAGTAGATGTGACTAGCTGGGGTCTAGACGACGACCGAGAGTTTCAGAGGGAAGAAATATCGCTGGTTGACCAATTAGAAAACTATTCTAAAAATAGGTGAGAGAGCGGGACAGTTTCGGTGTAATATATTTAGTCCTGACTCCGCACCATGCGATCGCTATGCTGAATCCGAATCTGGACGAGATCCAGCTAACTAAAGAAGACTACGAACGATACTCGCGTCACCTAATTTTGCCCGAAGTCGGACTAGAAGGGCAAAAACGCCTCAAAGCTGCCAGCGTTTTATGCATCGGTACAGGCGGACTAGGTTCGCCGCTGCTGCTGTATTTAGCTGCTGCGGGAATTGGACGGATTGGGATTGTGGATTTCGATGTCGTAGATTGTTCCAACTTACAACGCCAAGTCATCCACGGCACATCCTGGGTAGGCAAACCTAAAATAGAATCTGCCAAAAACCGGATTTTGGAAATTAACCCAGCTTGCCAGGTTGATTTATACGAAACTCGGATATCTTCCGCAAACGCCCTCGACATTATCAAACCTTACGACATCGTGGTGGATGGAACGGATAACTTCCCCACCCGCTACCTGGTAAACGATGCTTGCGTATTGCTGAACAAACCCAACGTTTACGGTTCGATTTTCCGGTTTGAAGGGCAAGCGACAGTCTTTAACTACCAAGATGGCCCAAATTACCGCGACTTGTACCCCGAACCCCCGCCACCAGGGATGGTTCCTTCTTGTGCAGAAGGCGGCGTCTTAGGAGTCTTACCGGGAATTATTGGCGTTATCCAAGCAACCGAAACGATCAAAATTATCATGGGGCAGGGGACAACCTTAAGCGGACGACTGCTGCTATACAATGCGCTGGAAATGAAATTCCGGGAATTGAAACTGCGACCAAATCCCGTGCGTCCGACGATCGAAAAATTGATAGACTACGAACAATTCTGCGGTATTCCCCAAGCTAAAGCAGAGGAGGCTAAACGGCAGATGGAAATGCAAGAGATGACCGTGAAAGAATTAAAGCAGCTACTCGATAGCGGTGCGGATGATTTCATTCTCGTGGATGTCCGCAACCCCAACGAGTACCAAATTGCCAAAATTCCCGGTGCTGTCTTGGTACCGCTACCCGACATCGAAAAAGGTGAAGGCGTTACCAAAATCAAAGAAATGCTCAACGGTCATCGCTTGATTGCTCATTGTAAGATGGGCGGACGTTCGGCGAAAGCTTTGGGCATTCTCAAGGAACATGGTATCGACGGCATTAACGTCAAAGGCGGAATTACCGCTTGGAGTCGCGAAGTCGATTCATCTGTGCCTGAATACTAAGAAAGGTAGGTTGGGTTGACATGAGGAAACCCAACCTACCAACCTGCGGGTGTTGGGTTGAACAAGCTCAACCCAACCTACAAAATACTTGCTTTTTTCTTGATCCCCTTACTATAACGTTAATTATTGATAAATTTTAAGTTGATCCCCCAGGATTAGGCATCATAGTAAATAGGGGGGTGCGTGATAGTCGTTGCTAGCGCTCAAATCCAGGGTAGTAGGCCCGGTTCTACAACCCGCCGTTGTCCCTATGGGGCGATGGTCATATCGCTATTCCCCCCTCAGGAACGAATTGAGGATGATAGTCATGTACTGTCCGACACCACAATTAGAACGGTCAAAACCATGTCAAACCTGGGAGTCGATGCCGAAAGATAGCACCGATAGGGGGATTTGCAGAGAAGAAGCTATTGTTGCAGCTTTGTTTCAACGATTACCAAAGATGTTGGCCTCGTTGGAAAGTTTCTCGGAAAAATGACCGCTTTTAACCTTTACAAATATAAACATATGACCCCTTGACTTATTACCAATGGTTTGTTTGAAGCAAGAGAGGTGAAACATTATTAGTAAAAAAGATGATTGTAGCATTGAATACAGCAAAAAGAGTCAAACTCAAGGTAGATGTAATGTAGAAGCAATAACAGTATTGTACTGAAACAGATAAAAAAAGCTTAAGACAAAGTTAGTTCATCGTTATTGAATGGCGTGAGATAGAGCCTGGTCATTAGTTAGATAAGAAGAAAATCTAAAAAATGTCGCCCCTCTAGACTGGTTGCCTTACAATAGCGAATCGCTGAACGCAACAGCAAACCAGGGAGGTTACAAGGTGCTAAAGGTGAATAGCAAAAATCTGTGTTACTACGGCAATTTTACGAGCGAAATTCAAATAGCTCGCGTCACAAATATACCAAATTTAAACTTTGAGCGGGTGGTATTTCCAGGAGATCGTTTGTTATTTGAAGCTGTGCCAGAGGCGAAATTGGAAGTTTATATAAGTAAAACGGGCAGGGAAATTTTATTGAAGAAAATTTCTTGCGATCGCTTGTGGGTGAACGAAGGAATCAATATATTTGAATTAACCTCAACGACGCACTCAAATTGAGTAGCTAATTGATGTTAATGGTTGGGGAAACAGCAGCATCAGTGAAGATACGGAAAGTGGGAAATGAGTTAAAAGGTAAAAGTACCTATGGTACAAAAAAAGCTGAAGGGATAAGAAGGGGAAAGCTCAGTAGTTTGACGTAGATGAAAAGAAGCATGGGAGGGGGTGAAAAGAGGAAGCGATTATGGGGGAAAGACGCTGTGGCATCGCCAGTTGAAAAACTTTAGCAAGCTTAAAGCAGGAAAATGGGGATCAAGCAAAAAAGAATCTCAACAAGGGAGAAAGCGATGGTAAACCTATGGGATCGGTAAAAACCACATGTGTCTAAAGATAGATGAGGTAAGCAACAAATCGGCTATATAGTAAAAGAATATTGGCGCTAGCAGCCATAGTCGCGGCGATTAAACTCAGGAGGCTCAAAGCTTGGTAAGGTGAACCGAAATCGCAGTTTATGGGGAGGATAAGTTAAATCGAGACGTCAGATGGAAGATAGTAAAAACCGGGACAGGTCCCTTGCAAAACACAACCAAAATCGGGATTGCCAAAAGTAACAAGTAAATGGGAAGCCAAAGGATAAAGCAAGAACCTGAAAGCTAAAAAACGGTTGAAGCTGCAAACCAAGCCAGGAAAACTATGAAAATCGCTCAAGTTTCACCCCTCTGGGAAAGAGTTCCCCCGCCAGCATACGGCGGAATTGAACTGGTAGTAAGCTACCTGACGGACGAACTTGTACGCCGAGGCCATGAAGTAGTTTTGTTTGCTACGGGGGATTCGCAAAGTTTAGCCAAATTAGAGTCGGTTTATCCCCGTGGGTTGCGCAATGACCCCAATATCAAAGAGTACTCGGCTTATGAAATGTTAGAACTAAGCCGGGTTTACGAAAGAGCCGCAGAATTTGACATCATTCATTCCCATGTAGGGATTGCCGCCTTGCCGTTTGGCAGTTTGGTGAAAACGCCCACGATTCACACGCTGCACGGCAAGTTTACAACCGATAACAGCAAAATTTTTAGCCATCATGGCAAGCAGGCTTTTATCAGCATCAGTAACGACCAGCGGGATGGCGTAGGGCTGAATTACATTAGAACGGTTTACAACGGCATTGACCTGGGAGGTTATCCATTTTTTTTTGCTCAAGCTTCAGATCCGCCGTATCTGGCATTTTTAGGCCGCCTATCTCCGGAAAAAGGTCCGCACCACGCGATCGCAATTGCACGCAAAACTGGCTGGCGCTTAAAAATGGCAGGCAAAATCGATCGGGTGGATAGGGAGTTCTTTGAAACAGAAATTGCACCCCAGCTAGATGGCAAACAAATCGAGTATCTGGGTGAAATTAGCCACGCTGAAAAAGTTGAGCTATTAGGAAATGCCGCCGTCACCCTGTTCCCCATTACCGGGCGCGAACCATTTGGCTTGGTAACGATCGAATCGATGGCAACGGGAACCCCCGCTATCGGCATCAATCTTGGTTCAGTTCCGGAGGTGATCGCCCACGGCAAGACGGGTTTCGTCTGCCAAAGTGTAGATGAAATCGCAGCTTTAATACCAGCCGCATTAGAACTATCGCGACAAACATGTCGCGACCATGTAGCAAATAACTTTAGCGTTTCTCAGATGGTAGACGGTTATGAAGCAGCGTACCGACAAGTAATTGAAAATCGAATTGCTTGGAACGGTCGCATTCATGCCCCAGCACCCATGTCATCCTATTAATTCACAATTTTTGAGTAGCAGGGAGTATCAGACAATGAATCCACGCAGTAACACTTGCCCATGTTGTGGTGGAACCATCCTCCGGCACGTCCGTCACGCAGAAATTTATTGGTTCTGCACCTCTTGCCACCAAGAAGTACCTTCCCTGCTATCGCTTGTGACACTCCGCCGTGATAACCTGACTCTGAAGTCTCGTCCGCTATCGGCGGTTAATACTTAAGTTTTGTTAGCAGCGGTACTTTACGGTCAAGAAGATTTACGTCTGGAAACGGTGGCTGACCCAACCCCAGTCGCCGGTGAAGTAGCAATCAAGGTCGGTGCCGCCACAACCTGGGGCACCGACCTTAAGGTTTGGCGTCGCGGCGGTGACGCCAAAATGCTCAAACCCCCTACCCGATTCGGTCACGAAGCAGCTGGGGAAATTGTGGCGGTAGGCAGCCAAGTACTCGGTTGGCAGGTGGGCGATCGCGTAGTTGCCAACAACTCCGGCCCATGCATGAAGTGGTTCTTTTGTCAAGGTCAGGAATATTCGCTTTGCCCGAATTTGACCTGGAATAACGGCAAATTTGCCGAATATCTCAAAATTACAGCTCAAATCGTCAAACATAACCTGTGGCGCCTCCCCGAAGACTTGCCCGACGCCCTAGCATCGATGACCGAACCGTTAGCCTGGGTGCTGCACGGGGTGGCCCGGTCGAAGGTGAAGCGGGTTAATAGCGAGCAACTCCACTACAGCGAACTGACGCTCCTAGGTGTATTTCACAACACGCCGCTGTACGTGCGAGAAGCACTTTCCCTACTAGCAAGTCGCACCATTCCGTTGGAATTAATGGTGAGCGAACACCGCCCCTTGCGAGATTTAGAGCAAGTGTTTCGCGATATGAAACCTCGCAAGTCGATTAAAGTCGCAATGGTAACGGATGTATAAATATACACTTGGGTAGGCATTTCGCCTGCCAAATCTTGTTTATTTGCTTAGCCTTGGAACGAGATTTCAGAAACAGGAGTATTTAGTTAAAAATCAAAAATGAAAAATGCCAAAAACACCGCTGTTTATACCAATTAGTAATAATATTCCGACACCCTTAAGGGTGTGGCTACACAAACGAAGCCTGCCTACGCAGGCTAAATTAAGCTTGTTTTCAAGGAAAAATGGGATTAGTTTTCTAATTTTTTATTGTTCGTTATTGTTTCCATTATCAGCTAACGCCCTACCGGGACAAACTACCGACGAAGTGGCAGCTTGGATACAAGCAAATCCCACTTTAAGTCCCCAAAGTGGCGAAACTTTATTGGTACGCAAAAGCGATACAGCTGCCCAAAGATTTGTGTTTCAAGCTTCAACGCTGCCACCCGGAAGAGCAACTCCACCGCTGAGAACTGGTATCGTCCGCAGCGAACGTTTTGAGATATTTGATTTAGTAAATGGCGTTAATGCTGACCGTCTGCAAGAAACTTTGCGGATTATTTACGGATTGGGTATTTATCAAGATTTCCAACGGGCAAGGGTAGTTTACGCCTATCCTGACGAGACGGTCGTTAACCTGGCTCGGAGTCGAAATGCACCCTTACTTGAAGCATTGCAAGGCGAGTTACGATTAGGACAGCGCTTTGCCTACTGGGTAGAAGTTGCCCAACCGCGAGAAGGTAGACCCATCATCGGTAGAATGACGATTCTGCTCAAAGAAGATTTAGAAAAAATACAAACAGAACTGCGAAACCGATAATAAATTAAGGTCGGAAAATGCGGTGCAGGTCTAAAATGGGCGGGGCAACTTCAGTTTGCATTAACAAATCGTGAATTTGTCCCCGATGGTGGGTTTGTTTGTTGAAAAAGTGTGCGACTAACAAAGTAACCGGATCGTTATGGGTTCTACCTTCCATATCGCGGTACTTGATTTTACCGCTGAGGAATTCTTCAGTTATACCCGACATGAACTTTTCAATTCGATCGTCTTCTTCGATGCGCGCTCCCCAAAGCTGGTCGAAGTCATCGTAGAGGATTTCGTCCTTTTGGGGCGAGTCGATTGGTTGCCCCTCGAACCGCCCCATCCAGACACGATCGCTGACGATAAGATGGTTGAGCGTGCCGTGAATGCTCTTAAAAAAAGCCGGTCGAGTCTGCTTGCGTTCCTGATCTGAAAGTCGAGCGCAAACTCCGTAAAGCCTGCGGTTTGCCAATGTATTGTACCGAGCGAGCATTTGGAAGTAAGTTGTCAACATAGTAGGAGCGATCAAATTCACTTATTCGTTTAGCTTAACCTTGCTTTGTGCCTGCGAAAATACTGCGGACAGCGTACGCTATCCGTTCTAAATCTTGATCCAACAAAGGAGGCCATTCCACTCCAGCAAAACGTCCTTCTACGTACAGTCGGTAGCTTTCATAACACAGCAAATGCAGCGCCAGCGTTAGTTCCCGGTCGAGGTTGGGTTCTTGTTGCACCACATCAAATACAATTTTCAGCGCCACTAATATCGATGTCATTTGACCGGGTACTGGCGGCTTGCCAAGTTTTAGCATCATCAGTAAGTCATTGGGATTTTGCTGGGTTTGGAGGGCAGTTCCTTGAGTTAATAAAAAGTTACGAGCCGTTTTGTAGTTCATGAATGGGGACTTTTAGATTTTAGATTTTAGATTTATTTTAATCGGCGTTTGCTCCACTCAACTGGTTTAAACAATTTTACTACAAAGATGGCATATCTCAGTTGAAAAACTACCTAAATCAAAGTCTGGAGTGGATTAAATAATATCTATTGATTGGTATATAGAGCTGATGCTGATACTGTAGAGCGGGATTTGCAGTAAGGTAACCCTTGTATAAAATGCTAAGTGGGTTCGGGTAAGGCGAGGTCATCCATATTCATACTCTGTAGGGGCGGGTAATACCTGCCGATGCTAAAAAACCACGAGAGATCTGATTACTCCCAGTGCGCCACAAGATGCCTCTCTTCTTCCTTTCTTCTTTCTTGGCGTCCTACCCAACGGGTGCGCCACAAGATGCCTCTCTTCTTCGTTTCTTCTTTCTTGGCGTCCTTGGCTTCTTGGCGGTTCAATAAATAGATATTCTCCGGGCGACAAAGGAGTAACCCGCCCCTAGTTTCCCTCCCTGCAACTTGGTATGAATCGGCAAAGTGATAGAATCCACACTGAAAGCAGTCGGTTGATAGCACTGCATCGGGCGAGATTAAGTTGCTAAAGTAGATATCTAGGGCTGGGGAGATAATACGCTCAAAATGTATTTTAATCTAAAACACCGAAAGGAAAAGAGGGGAGGAACCGATGAAAACATTGCTGACACTTTTTAACAAAGAACGCAACACACTTGAGATAGAAATTGATAAAGCAGGTAGCCTGAAACAAGTGGTTGGGCTGGTGCAAAACCAACTCGATAATGTAGAAAAAAATTACATTGGAGAACTGAGCGTTAGCCAGGTAAGGTTAGTAAAATTATTCCTGGATACGCTGCGACAGTCGATGACGGCAATTTCTGCTACCAACGAAACAGCAATATCCTCCCCAGCGGATGCCATCCCTACCCCAATCAAACCCACATCCCCCAACAGACTGATATTAAAAGGACTGCAAATACTCACCGCCGTCGGTATCATCAGCACATCGTTTTCCCTAACAAGAGAAACCCCCGCCGCCTGGACGGATGTTTTGCTGATAGCAGTATTGGTAGGATTGGAAATTGCCATAAAATTCGACAAAGATAACCGAGAAAACAGTACCGAAATCCAACCAATCCAAGCAGCACTACCCCCCGTACAAGTAGACAGCAAATTCCTTTTAGACAACCTAGCCGATGCACTTAACACAATCGATCGCGCCGTCGCACTGGCAGAAATTCAAAAACCGCTCAACGCCAGCGGGATCGAAGAAATGCCAGAAATGCTAGACTTTCTCCAAAAACTTTGGGGCGCATCATTTTTAGGCAACCCTCAAATGGCATTAGAAATAAGCAAACTCGTACCGCAAATATTAATGGAACAGGGAATTCGGGTGCAGAATTACCGACCGGGCGACGAACGTAGCCGCCGCGAATACTTCGACTTCGAGCCAAGCATCGACGGATTAACCAAAGATTACATTACCCTAACCCCTGCCTTATTGAAAAGCGATCGCTTACTCAGACGCGGACGCGTAATCGAACCAACATCAACCCAATAACCCCAAAATCTCTTTCTTCTCCTCTTCCTCTGCGTCCTCTGCGCCTCTGCGGTTCATTAACTCATTTTCTTAACTTATCAACTATGGATACACAAGTACTAGAAACAATTGGATTCGATTTAGGACATGGCGAAACCGCCGTAGCCAAAGCCAAAGTAGAAAGCATCGAACCCCCCCAGATGCTAGAAGTAAATAACAAAAAAATCCAAATCACCGCCATCGGTATCCATCCCGAACTAGGCATTTTAGTAGGCGACCAAGCATTAATCCAAGCAGGCGTCACCCAACTGCAAATTGGTTTCAAACAAAAACCAAACAATTCGCCAAAATATCGCCAAACAATCCACAACTTTGTCGAAACCTACGACCGCATCTTAAAAGAAAGCAAACAAATTGAAGGCGGCGAAGTCAGCCAATATTACGTTGGTTGCCCCTCTGGATGGTCAACAGAAGAACGACAAGAATACCAAACCCTAATCAAAGAAGCCGGGATTAAAAAATTAAGCGTAATCCCAGAATCGCGGGCAGCTTTCATGCAAGCCAAGGAAGGCGGAAAGCTGGGATATAACGAACTGCTTTCCACGGTTTTGATCGTTGATATTGGCTCTTCCACGACAGATTTTACCCTGGTTAAAAGCTTGCACGAAATGCCGCTAGATTTCGGGCGCAACAATTTAGGCGCAAGCTTGATCGACAAAGCAATTTTTGCCCGGACTTTAGCCAACCACGAGCATAAAGAGTTACTCAAAAAAATATTTGAGCAACATTCATATCACAAATTTCGCAGCGAAATTCAATGCCGTAGAGTTAAAGAAGATTACTTTTCTAACGAACAACTTTACAGCGAGCCGGCTACGTTTGCGCGGGGATTTGAATTTATCACCCCACAAATTCACTTTATCCCCCAAGTCAACAAATTGATTATGGAGGAAATTATCAACCAGCCGCTACCCGAATTAGAAAATAAAAGCTGGATGCAATCATTTCGCGAAGCCGTAAACGAAGCCAAAGAAAAACTGAAAGATCAAGGGATTGTGCCGCAAGTTGTGCTGATGACTGGAGGCGCATCGCGGATGAAATTCACCCGCGACGTTTGTGCGGAAATATTCCCAGAACCTGCTACACAAGTGCGCCCAGATCCAGAACCAGAAAGGTGCATTGCCCTTGGTTTAGCCAGAGTTGGACGCTGGGAATTGCGTGCGGCAGCGTTTAAAGAAGAGGTGAATAAACTGTGCGATTCGCCCAAGCTGAAACAGATTGTATCGAAACATATTCCAGGGTTAATTGACTTGCTTTTGCCGCCATTATCCGACGGTTTGCTGCAAAATGCGGTGAAATCCGGGTTAAAAGAATGGAAAGACAACAAAATACGGACATTGGCAGATTTGCAAAGCACAATTGAACAGCGGGCGTTACAGTGGTTGAAAAGCGATCGCGCGCAGCAAATCATCAATACCCAATGCGTTAGTTGGTTTAATACCCAGATTCGCCCCGACTTAGCCACAGAAACCGATCCCATCTGTCAAAAGTTTCAAATCTCTAAAAGCAGCTTGCGATTTGAGGGAGGAATTGACTCTGCCGTCGTTAACCCGCAACTATCTTTTGCAGAAGATGTGCTTGGGGTGACAGTCGCATTTCTAGTCAGTTTAATTATTGCTGGAGGTACGATTGGCAGCTTGATTGCGCTGCTACTAACGGGGCATTTTGTGTTACCAATTGCCCTGGTATATGGGGCAGCATTTTTAGGCGAGGGAGTGCGGTTAAACAAAGAAAAAATTACTGAAGCGCTCAAGACAAAGATAGATATTCCTGGTTGGATACGTTTTATGGCATTGAGCGATCGCGCCATCGACGAAATGTGCGAAAAAATGAATCCCGACCTGCAAAAAAGCCTGAAAAAAAGTATGACGCAGCAACGGGAGGCGTTTGACGAATTGATTGGCAAAGTTGGACAACAACTGAAAAATGCTTTGGACGCTAAGGCGGAAGAGGCAATTATCTTGATTCAATAGGGAGATGGGAGATTGAAGAATTGAAGAATTGAAGAATTGCAGATTTGTCTGAACAGTCTCAGGACTTACGCATCGATCCCCCCAACCCCCCTTACCAAGGGGGGCTTTCCAGTTTCCCCCCTTACCAAGGGGGGCTTTCCAGTTTCCCCCCTTACCAAGGGGGGCTTTCCAGTTTCCCCCCTTACCAAGGGGGGCTT
>NZ_JBHFNP010000333.1:0-6224 GCF_041929235.1 Microseira sp. BLCC-F43 | reverse complement strand
CTAGAGTGTTCGACAGCAAAAGCTCTGACGGCACACTGAGGACGCCAGTAACTCTGGGAACGCTAACTAGACTCAAGGGAGTTCTATCTTAGCGCAAGAATCCCCATCCATAATCTTTGATTTGGATGGGGTGCGTTCAATTGTGGGTTGGTACCAGACAGGGCAAATGGCCCGGTTGGATTATCGGCATCGACAAAGGTGGTGCCGCCATCGACAGAGACCAATTTCTCGACATCCAAAGATGGGTTAGCACCGAAGTAGTTGGCATCATCGGTGTCGCTGAGGTTCTTGGTGTTACCAACACCGTCAGTATAGGTCGTGGCGGCGGTGGCAGTATTGGTGTGCTGACCTGCTTGCCAAGTGGCTCCGGTAAAGGTGTAAGTAAACTCATCAGCCCCACCTTCTTGACCATCATTCGCTGCCAAGTTGAAGGGTGTTAGAGGCAGGTTGAAGTCCGAATCAGTTAAGGTAACATTTGTCAGAGCCACGTTGCCGGTGTTCTTGACCACAAACTTGAATTGTGGGTCAGCACCGCTTTCGAGTAAGAATGGTCCTGTGACTGTATCGGCATCGACAAAGGTTGCGCCGCCATCGACGGATACATATTTTTCCACATCCAACGATGGGTCAGCGTTGAAGTTGCCGAAGTTGATGTTGGTACGGGTAGGGTTTAACGTGTCAATAGTTAACGGCCCCCAGACACCAGTGCCAGAGGGGTATGTTTGAGTCCAGCCAACTTGCTGTACTTCACGGACAAAATAAGTGCCGCGCAGTACAGGGGCAAACTTGTAGAAGCCCAAATCAGCGGTATTGATTGAGCCATCTCCATTAGCATCGGTAGTTCCGTTAGCGGTGACTTGGGTTCCTACTAATGTATCTCCCGTTCCAGGCTCGAAGACGCTATCACCATCGTCTTTGAATAACTCGATTGTCCATCCGCTGAGCGCAGTTTCATTGGTGTCTTTAACCTCGTCGCGATCGATGTCCTCCCACTTGTAGCCCGAAATCGAGCCTTGCTGGACTACACCCGGCATCAGTTGCACGGCGTTACTAGGGGTAATCCAAGTTGCGTCAGCAGCACCCGTTCCTTCTATTTTGGTCTGCAAGCTGCCACCCGTGAAGCCTGATGCACCAAGACTGCCGGGAGTTAAATTGGCAGTGGTGATAACCTGGTTGGGAAGTGCAAGGGTTTGCCCCCAGTAAATGTTTGCGGTTGCCTCGCCATCGGTTTCATTAGCTGCCAATGCCTTAAACGTGACATCGGCGTACCGATCCAAACCATTGGGACTCAAGCTATACGTAACAGAAAGGACGTCGGCGTTGTTGACGTAGAAGACTAAGCCAGGATTTGAGTAGGACGGATCGGAAAAGGTGGTGAATGAACTGTCTGTGGTGAGACTTGGAAGCGGGGAACCCGTACCATCGTCCGGGTTCTGCGTGATATTGGTGATGCTGTCGTTATAGGTGTCCATGTACAGGAAACCACCGGCATCCGTATTGCTCTGGTAAGTGTTCATGTTGATACGGACACCGTAGGTTGTTCCTACGGTGAGATTACTTCCCTCAAGCCAATAGGGGACGACATCACCCTCCAGATAGGTGGACTGGTTCATATTCGCCTGTCCATTTGCCCACTGATTTGTCAGGGTTTCCCACTGTTGGATACTGATAGCTGGATTGCCCATAATTGTCTAACCTTCGCTAAATTGCTTAACTTCTTTCCTTGTGGAATCTTTGCTCTGAAAAAACTGGTACTTAAGATGCATCCCGAATCAACAAAACCTTCTCTTTTTCTGGCTTCTTAGCCAAGAATTTGTTGTTAACAATGTCTCGGTAAGTTTCCAGATCTGCCTGCCAATTCGCCAGCCGTTGATGCAAAGAGCGCACTCGAGCCTCACCGCTTTCTCCGTCTAGGTCGTAGTTAAAATTGCCCGCAAACAAGACCGCAGGAATTTGCTGTTTGTCTGGTAGCTGTAAACCTGCTTCCGCAACGAGCAATCGCAGTTGTCGCCCTTCCAGAGTATAAATCAGATCGACGCGAGCCTGTACGGGAGCGGGCCCAATATTTTGCCAAGCTCCTGGAGATAAAAGCGTTTCATTAATAAACTTCCTAGCTCCATCGGGTTGGTTTTCAAAAGTGGCGAAATACTTGGGATTAATCCCAATAGCCAAGTAGTCAAGATTGGGCAGCGTCGAAACGTATTTCCCGGCAACTCTGGCAATCTCTACATCCTCAAGGATCTTCCTATCCAGAGATTCTGAAAACGTGACCGTTTGAGAACTAGCAACAATATTGACGCCGTTTTTGAAGATAACTTGGGCAGACCCAACTGTAAGAACAGGGGGCCTTTGAAGTTCCCAATCGGCAGGCACAATACCGCCGCCTTTAAGAAAGTCCAGGGTCAAAATTGCCTGGTTGTGGTTCCCAATCGCCAGGACAATTGAAAGTTCGTGAATATCTTGTGCCATAGTTCTCGCCAAGTGGTTTGAGCTGCGCTCGCTAAACATGTATTGCTTAATACTTTATGCTTTGCAGTTTTTGCCCAATATTTCAGCAGATATCCTTCGAGCCAGGCAACCATCTTGGCATGCATTTGTGAAAATTTTGTGAAATTTCCGTAAATTATCTGAAAAATTATAAATTATTTACATTCTCAATTTAAGCGAGCGCAATAATACTGACTTTTCCTACTTTTCCTACTTTTCCTACTTTCTTTTATCCCCGCTGCAAGTTTTAGGTTTAATTCTGCCTACCTGCTTATAAAATAAGCCAATATATTTTTATGGTGTTTCTCAAAAAAGTAAGCCTGCTGGTCTGATCTTAAGTATTTCCAAGCAGCATGTAACCCGATTGAGTCAGGAGAGAACCATGTTTCTGTGGCAAACTTTCGAGGGATTTCTATATCTGGAATTGTCTCTGCATCTTTATAGACCAGGACTGACGCACGACGAGAAAAGAAACAAAGGTGAGACCGTCGATCTCTCGAAACCAAACCAACGATTTTTCGGATCGCCCTTTGTTTCTTTGCGTAAGTCCTGTAGACATGACGCGCTATCAATTAATTTATCTACTAACTCTTGGGTTAAAGGTTGTTTTTGGATAGTATGGGAATTGTTTGAAGCGTGATTATTGCTCGCACCAGTGTCGCCACATTGTGCGATAAGCTGCTTCGAGGGAGTGAGCGATCGCATCTGCATCAGTCAGCGGTGATGCTTGCATCCAATGGCGCAAGTTCGCTCGCAATCGTTGCAGTCGCTGCCGATCGTTGGCAAGCTCAACCGCTTTGTGAATATACTCTTGAGCAGATTGAGCAATTAAATCTTGCAATCCCACAGACGAAAGCAAACTCACACCAACCCGCGACAGATGGGTTGAACCAGCTTGAGTAATTACCGGCACTCCCATCCACATTGCTTCGCAAGTAGTAGTTGTACCATGATAGGGAAAAGTATCGAGAGCAATATCCACCTGCTCGTACAATGTTAGATGTTGGTTCTTATCAGGAAGCCAACCTAAAAGTTGCACTCGTTCGCTGGCAATTCCGTGCTGTTGGAAAAGTTGATGCAGGTATGCACAAGTGTCGGGGTCAACCAGTGGTTTGGATTTAATTATCATGCGACTATGGGGAACAGCTTGAAGAATTTCTGCCCAATCACCAATCAGTTTTGGATTGACCTTGGCTAAGTTATTAAAACACCCGAAAGTAATCTGGTTGCTTTTCAACACAGGTGGTGGACTGACATCGGGACAGTTGGCAGCAGGCAGATAGCACAAAAAACCATGAGGTAAACGCACCAATTGTTCGGCGTGCAGGTGTTCCGTTTCTCCCTGTGGATCGGCGCAAGCATCTGTGATGCGATAATCGATAGTGTCGAGTCCAGTAGTGTTGGGATAGCCAAGATAAGTGACTTGTACAGGTGCAGGTTTGCGGGCGAATACTAACAACCGATTGTCTTTTGTATGACCGGATAAATCAACCAAAATATCAATTTCATCTTGGCGTACCAGTGCGGCTACTTGCTCGTCATCCAGGGCATAAATTTCGCGCCAACCATCAGCAAGTTGCTGCAAACGTTGGGTAGTGGCATCAATTTTTGAGTTGTTGGCGTAGCAAATAACCTGGAAATTGTTGCGGTTGTGGGCAGTCAATAAAGGTTCAAAGAAGTAAGCCACTGAATGGGTAAAGAAATCACCGGAAACGTAGCCAATGCGAAGGCGACGTTCCGGATTGCGATTATTATTGTGAGGTTGAATAGCTTTTGCCAGTGCAGATGCTTGGTGTGCGTTCCATTTCCGGTGTTCGGCACAAATCGCCGATGGTTCATAGTCGCTGTTGTAATGCAAGCTAAACAGCATATTGCTGTAAGCTATGGCATAATCAGGCTTGATTTCTAAAGCTTTTTGAAAGCATTCGATTGCTTCTTTTAACTTTCCTTGGGATTGGAGAGCGCCTGCCAGATTATTATAGGCTTGGGGATGATTGGGATCGAGCTGTAGGGTTTTTTGTAAAGCTTGAATTGCTTCTTTTAACTTGCCTTGCAATTGGAGAGTATTTGCTAGGTTGTAGTGGGCATCTGCATAGTCAGGTTTGAGTTGGAGGACTTGTTTGTAAGCTTGGATTGCCTCTTCTAGCTGCCCTTGTTCTTTAAAGGCAATCCCCATATTTTTATAAGTATCGACATGATTGGGTTGCAGTTGAATTACTTTTTGATAGTAGGCGATCGCTTCCGATAATTTCCCACTTTCTTGGTAAGCATTTCCGAGATTGCTATAGTAGGTAGCCGTTTCTGGTTGCAGTTCAATGGCACGATTAATCCGCTCAATTGCTATCTGATATTGTTTCTGTTGAGCCGCAATTACGCCTAGCAAATGCCAAGCATCCGCATGATTGGGTTGCTGTTGCAGTACTTGTTGGTATTCTTGCTCAGCTTGTTGTAGATGACCCGCTTGATGGTGGCTAATTGCTGACTGAAAAATTTGGTCAAGGGAGGAAGCGATCGCTTCTGGACTAATCTTTTCTGGATGAGGGGTAAACAGTCGATTTTCTGCTAAGAGAAAGTATCGATCTTCAGACCAGTTTTTCAAATGCAGGATGGTAGTGGAAACATTAGATTGTCCGTTGCCAATAAAATAATCGCATTTAGCTGCCAAATAAGTATCTTTGATTATTTCAATGCCAATTTGCTGGCGACAGTCATGGTTTTGATGATGAATGCTGACTTCTGAACGGGTGCGAGAAGCATTTGTGTATCGCAATCTATCCCCATATATTTGTTGATATTCTTCCAGCACTGAGGCGTCATCGGTGAGCAGAAATATTAGGGCATCTGGCACGCGCTGGAGGTAGTTATTAATCGCTTGATGACAGTTCTGATTAACTTGTTTCAGGTTAGGATTTTCCTGAATTTTGTCACTGCCGCGAACGTGGACGGCAAGGGTATTGTGTCCCGCCAAATAATCTGACCAAAATTGCTCAATTTCCTGACTAATTTGGGTTCTAACTTTGAGATATTTTTGGAACAAATAGCGATAAATATCCGGCGGTGCTTGACCGGAAAGGGGATGACTGGGATTTATAGCAGGCGCGATCGCATCCAGGTAAGTGTGGAAATCGCTAACAACAACATCTTCATTTCTAGACAGCAAAGCAGAAGCAGACAAGCGAGAACCAGCACCCTCCCATTTATTCACATTGTTGCAGCTAAGATTATCCTCTGTCCACTTAGGCGGATAAAACGTATAGGAATGTCCTAATAAGTCATCAATCCGATAAGCTGAAACAGGTTCAAAGTAATTTTCAAAAGCATTTTCATCTTCAGCATCTCGGTAGAGACTGTTATCACCCCAATGCACAATCGGAATTCTACCCGTCAATTCTGCAACCAGCAATTGTCCCATAACGTGGTCAATATCAGACCAGAAACCATATCCCCATGCTTTAATTAGGATAAATTTTGGTCGGTTTTTCTTTGGCTGTTGCGCTTCTTTTGATCCCCCTAAATCCCCCTTAATAAGGGGGACTTGCGTAAGTCCTACAGGATCCCCCCCAACCCCCCTTGTCAAGGGGGGATGGGGGGGATCTGCCATTATCAAGGGGGGATGGGGGCACACCCCCCTTATCAAGGGGGGATGGGGGGGATCTGCCATTATCAAGGGGGGATGGGGGCACACCCCCCTTATCAAGGGGGGATGGGGGGGATCTGCCATTATCAAGGGGGGATGG
>NZ_JBHFNP010000332.1:0-2236 GCF_041929235.1 Microseira sp. BLCC-F43 | reverse complement strand
ACAATAATATGCTTCAAGCATGTAGCTTGCGGCGACTTTTTCTTTGCCCCAATCGAGATAGAATTTGGCGGCGAGTTCGTTAGCGAGGGCTTCGTCTTGGATGTAGCCGTTTTCTTTGGCGAGGGAGATTGCAAGGTCGTAAAGAGCGATCGCCATTGCCTTTTCACCAACAACTCGACACCGTTCTGCTTCGATTAACTCATATTTATGTTGGTGATTCATTGGTGCATGATGCGCCCAGTGCTGCATTGTTTTCTGGTTCGCTACAACTTGTTTCAGTGTTTCGTCTAGCGCTGGGTTGGAGCAGTAAGGATAGAGGGCTAGTCGCGTCAAAGAATCGTAGAGATTGAAGAGAGGCATGAATGGCATGGCTGTCATACCATTGACGAAATAAGTTGCTGCCAGGGTTGCATTTTCTAGTGCTTCTGGATACTTGCCAAATAGATAGCACAGCATCAGTTTGTAGGTGTGTAAGTTACATAGTCCCTGGATGTCTCTAGCGGCTTGATATTGCGATAGAGAATGCGCTTCGTCAAAGGATTCACCCACTAACTGAAAGAGCAACTCAGAACGTCCCATCAAGTTGAGAATAACTTGCCGTAACATGCCACAGTAGTTGAAAGTAATCTCGTGCTTGAGTTTCTCAATAGCATCTCGATAGATGGCAACTTTCTGTTCTAAATCAACGAGGCTTTGACCCAAGACATAAGCAGATTCACATTCACTGTAATAATTCCATGCCACATGTTCTACATCTCCGGTGTCTAAACCAGTTTGTTGCCCTAACCGGAATAGGGATAAAGTTTCTTTGAGCGGCACTTTCCAATGCAGAATGAATTTACCAATCGCAAATAATGTCTTGCTCTTGATGACTTCATCTCGAAACTGTGACAACAAGTGCAATGCTAAATGACCCACTTGAGACCCCAACTCAATGTCATTCGCATCACTACAGAGCAGGATTCCATAACAAGCATAAGCAAAAGCAGAAAAAGCACTATTTCCACGATCGATCGACAACTGAACTTGTTTGGTAACTATCAGAGGAAACAGTCCGGGACAGGCGACGAACGTAGCGGGAATCATTGTGCTGAGGATTCCCATTGCTGCTAACGAGTTAGCATCAGTCATTTGAGGCAAGCGGCTTAAGTTTTCCATCCCCGTTGCAGCAATGAGGGAAGCTGTGTTTGCCAGCGCTTGACCAATGTCTGCGCCAGTTGGCTCTTCTGGAAAACCGATCCCCAGCAATCTTAGGATTTGTAACCCGATGGCGATCGCTTCTAACATCCGACTCTGGGCTGTTAGTGCGTTGATTTGAATTTCGTAAATTTTAACTTTGTCAAGTACAGTTTGGGCCGAGCGCAAAGCCCGATCTGCCATTGCTTCCATATGATTAAAATCGGCATTCAAGTAGGCAGTTTCCGCCGCAGCCACATAAAGATTCAAAGTTAATTCATACTGAGTTTGCCAACAGTTGTCAATCAGTAAGTCCAGCCCTGTTTTCACAAAATTTCTGGCAGCGGCGTAGGCTGTAGAATTTCTGGCTTTCTTTCCGGCTGCTAAGTTAAGTTGAGCTAAGGTTTCTCGTTCTTGGGCTTGAGTAATTAAATCCTGACCTAAATTCAAATGCCCAACAATATCAAACAGCTTTTCTTCCTTTTCTATCTCTGATAATTTTTGTTGGAGTAATTGTCCAATTTTGAGATGAGTTGCCTGTTTCTGGTTTTCCGGAATCAATGAATAAGCCGCCTGTTGAACGCGATCGTGTAGAAACCGATACCCGACATTTTCGATATTGTCGGTATTGACATCTGCTTCATCCAGGCTCAGATAAAATTTATACACTTCACTTTGTGGCAGGATTAATCCTTCCTGCAACGCTTTCCACAAAGCATCTGCCGCATCAGCTGGCGATCGCTCTGAAACGATCGCCAACCTCTCCAAATCAAAAGAGTTGCCTATACAAGCAGCAAGTTTCAAAATGTCTTGAGTTTTACCAGGCAATTTCTGCAACTGATTCGCCATAAACTCCACCACATCGTCGGTGAGAGATAGCGCCTTCACTTGAGCTAAATCGCATTCCCAATAGCCCCGATCGCGATTAAATGTAATATATTTATCTTCGTGTAATGCTTTGAGAAACTGGGTGATAAAAAAGGGATTGCCTTGGGTTTTGCGCTCGATTAATTCCGTTAGGGGACGCGAAAGCGCGCTCTCACACTTCAACGTCTCGGCA
>NZ_JBHFNP010000331.1:0-3200 GCF_041929235.1 Microseira sp. BLCC-F43 | reverse complement strand
ATAGATACTTTGACCGCTCAAAATGATTTTCGATGTTTAGTATTCAGGTCAGAAAATGGGATGGCATTTTAAGTGAAAAATTTAAAAGCATTGAGGGGCAGAGTCAAAGGGGATAAATCAAGATTTTCCACAGGCTTTCCCTGGGGTTTGACTACTCCTAAATCTTGATTAGAAGCGTCAGCGAAATACTTGATTGGGTCAGTAGCCTTACCTTTGTCATAAGCGACGGTGAAATGATTTTGACCCCGATACACCATCTCCAAAGAAATCCGGTCAAACGGTAAGGAAAGTTCATCCGCCACCCCATCACCCAAATCAACCAAAACCGCATAGAATAGCCAAGTCGCCCACACCTGTAACTTTACCCCATTGATGGAACCTGTCCATAAATAGGATAATCCCAACCAGGGTTTAACGGTATTAAAAGCTTCTTCAATCCGCCAACGGCGTCGATATAAATCTGCCACCACATAGGGAGGTAATATGTGAGGGTCAGTCACAGAAGTAAGATAGGAATACCAGGTTTTACCAGCTCGAATTTCCACTAACCGCAGTGTGAGGATAGGTGTCCCATTGCGTCGCGTACCTAATTTTATCAGTTGGTCTTTAACCGAATTATTAGCCGTGAAAAATTGAATTAATTTTACATAAGCTTTTGCCTTGATTCGAGGAATAAAATCTACTTGTTTACTCATCATTTCGCTCACGCTAAAACTGGAAATGATAAAACCCAAGCTTCAAGTAAGAGCAATGTTTTAGCTGACATTAAGGATAGCAAACCTTCTTCAAATTTAGTTTCAGATGCGAGGGGATTATGATGGAACCAAACTTCTATAGGTAAACGAGTTATCAAGTCAACCACCGTACAAATTTTGCCAGCTAACTGCCCTGGCTTGACATCTTCTAAGCTTTTCAGCTTACGAAATAATGCTTCTAATGTTGAACCATCTGCTACCCAAATCTTTTCAAAATGGCGACTGGCGAAACTAATACTTTCAGGTATTGGGCGTTTTTGACGCTGTTGCCAAGAAGATTGTCAGGCTGGTAGTAAATGTTTAAATACTCGAGCGAATCGGGGGGCTGGGAATTCTAATAATCTCTCTGATAGGGATTGTTGAGCTACTTTGGTTCCCCGACACCAAAGTAAATCTTCTCTCTCTAAAAGTCGAGTTAATTCCTGTACTGATGGTACTTGTCGCCATAGCAGGGTTAAGATTGCTGCTACCATTAATGATAAATTTAGTATGGGGTTTCGTAATCCCAACTGACGGTAGTAAGCTGGTTGATTGAAAATTGCTGGTGTTAGTAATGTTTCTAGATGTGCGGCAATAGCTTGGTTGTTTGGGCTGGGTGTATTGTGCCGCTTCCCGCGATCCGGATGGCGAAAAATCCGCTTTTTCATGCTTATATCATCAAACAATAGCTCCTGCTAGTTTGACATCTTTAGTATCCTAATGCTTCGGCAGATGAGCGATATACGAGCCTTTTTGATCCGCATACCAGTAGTCTCTGCTGAAACAGGAATGCTCCCAAAGATCGTATTTATGCGGCTTTAATGAGAATGATAATCATAGAAAGAGGGAAAAGGCAATCAAAGATTGCCTTTTGGATATTGCAAACATGTTTGAGAGTCACCCCAACTTAACCGCCGAGGATATCCTGAAGAACCTAAAAACCACCGACGAATGTCCCTGGCTGGAAGTATATTTCCCGGAACTACAGAAACATGGCGAAATAGATGTTTCTCTTCTACTTACTGAGCCTGATGATGACGATGATTTGGTAAGTTGTGTTGACGGGCTGAACGAGGTAACCACTGAAATTGAATGGACAATTCAAGATGTTCTTCCGACAGGATATGCGGTAATTCTTACTGGAAAACCTGGCTGCGGCAAGTCTTTGTCGGCTTTTGATATGGCAGCAGCAATCGCGTGTGGAACAGTCTGGAATGCCAAACAGTGCAAGCAAGGCAAGGTGCTAATTTTAAACAACGACCAGCCAGAAGACGTGTTGAAGCGGTTACTTAAAATCCGCCTAGGTGAGGATATGGAGTTGCGGTCGCAAGTCTTTTTCAAGCATGGTTGGGTAGCTGACGAGAAAGGACTGGAAAAGTTACGTAAGTGGGAGAAAAAATACGGGTTTTATCTGGTCATTATGGACTCGGTAAGAGAATGCATCTGCACTCCACTAGGGCTGAGTGAGAACACCCCTGAAACAGGTCATAAACTGAAGGAAGTTGCAAGAATTGTTACCGATAACCGTAGTTGCTTTATTGCCATCCACCATGACAAGAAAGGCGATGGTGATGGGATAGATAAAGCAGCAGGTCATAACAGCTTAACCAGTCCGTTGGACGCTCACTGGCGAATTACCAGAGGGGTTACAGGATGCCTCCTTTCAATGCCTAAGACCCGTGGCTACAACCCTATTGAGATTAACTATCAAATTGACTTCCCTACAGGCATCTGCCACGTGGTGGAAGGGCAGCAATCGTCGGTAACAGGTAACAGTAACAACCCTACTCTAGGGGAACGGGTTGTTACCTATCTATCTGAATCGGATTCACAGGATGGCGCTACCAGGAAAGAACTAGCTGAAGCCCTAGCAGTTAAAGAAAACTCCCTCAAGGTGATATTGCAGCGTTTAATGGCTGACGGCACAGTTGAGTCTGTCGAGAACCCATTGAACCCAAAAGCAAAAGCTGTATCGGCTGACAGACGATAGCGAATAACACCTGCCTCACAGGTAATTTGTTGTTGTCGCTGTTACAGCCCTCGTGGGGATGAATTGAATTAATTCAACTCCTACTATATCCGCCTACCCCTAGACCGTCAATCTGGGGGTTCTTAGGTATGATGTCAGGCATTGACATATTACTTGATATCAGGTTTTTTGGAATCGGACAAACTTGATATCAACTTATGATAGACTTTAGTGAACTACCTACACTCCCGCTTGCGGTGAGTGTAGGCTTCTAGCATTCCTGAGAACTACTAGAACTTCCTCCCTTGGTACTATTAGTAGTAGAGTCACCTACCACTGGATTCCCTCTACGGCGTTTTATCGTCAGGTTAGAGTCGAGTGAAGAATCACTTCTCCACCCTCTCCTACAGAACCGGACTTGACAGTTTCCCATCATCCGGCTCCTCAATAACTCGGTTCTTTATCAAGAATACCTAAACTACCATCGTTGGCAGTCT
>NZ_JBHFNP010000330.1:0-2941 GCF_041929235.1 Microseira sp. BLCC-F43 | reverse complement strand
TATTCCCGACAAACTCTACGGTCGGGAAACGGAAGTTCAGACCTTACTGGAGGCATTTGATCGCGTTGCAGAAGGCGTTTCAGAATTGATGCTGGTTGCCGGATTTTCTGGGATTGGTAAAACCGCCGTCGTCAACGAAGTCCATAAACCGATTACCCGTCAGAAAGGCTATTTCATCAAAGGCAAATTCGACCAATTTAATCGCAACATTCCCTTTTTTGCCTTTGTCCAAGCATTTCGTGACTTGATGGGACAACTGCTGAGCGAAAGCGATGCTCAACTAGCGACCTGGAAAGCCAAAATTCTCAATGCACTGGGCGAAAACGGACAAGTAATCGTGGATGTGATTCCCGAACTAGAACGGATTATCGGACAACAGCCAACTGTACCGGAACTTTCTGGGAGTGCGGCGCAAAATCGCTTCAATTTACTGTTTCAGAAATTCATCCAAGTCTTCACCACAAAAGAACATCCGTTGGTAATGTTTTTGGATGATTTACAATGGGCGGATTCCGCATCTCTCAACTTGCTGAAATTGTTGATGAGTGAAAGATCTAGCTATTTACTGCTTCTGGGAGCGTATCGAGACAATGAAGTGTTTCCAGGGCATCCTTTAATGCTGACGCTGGAACAGATTCAGAAAGCTCAATCCACTGTCAATACGATTACCCTGTCACCCTTGGTAGAAATGACGGTGAATCAGTTGGTAGCAGACACCCTGAGTTGTCCCCCTGAATTAGCACAACCCCTGACCCAATTGGTGTATCAGAAAACTAAAGGGAATCCCTTTTTTACGACCCAGTTTCTCAAAGCACTGCATGAGGAGGGTTGGATTCAGTTCCAGCCAGAATTGGGTTACTGGCAATGTGACATGAGTTCGGTGCGGCAGTTGGCATTGACGGATGATGTGGTGGAGTTTATGGCCTTGCAGTTGCAGAAGCTTCCAGCAGAAACTCAAGAAGTTTTAAAATTGGCCGCTTGTATTGGCAACCAATTTGATTTGAATACTTTGGCGATTGTTTCAGAAAAATCGCCGATTGATACAGCGACGAACCTATGGAAAGCATTACAAGACGGGCTGATTCTCCCCATCTCTGAAACCTACAAGTTCTTCCAAGCGAACGACTCAGACAACCTCGAAGGCAATCGTGAGATTGTCGTTCCTTATAAATTCTTGCACGATCGCGTTCAACAAGCAGCTTATTCGCTGATTACTGACACTCAGAAACCACGGGTTCACTACAAAATTGGCAAGCTATTGTTGAGCAGCATGACCCAGGGTGAACGTGAGGAACAAATTTTTGTAATTGTCAACCAACTCAACCAGAGCATAGAATTAGTGACGCTAGAGAATGAAGATCGTGAACTTGCACAATTGAATTTTATGGCAGGGAAAAAAGCCAAAGCAGCAATAGCCTATGGTGCAGCTATTGAGTACTTCTCTATTGCCAGCACATTACTGACAACCGATTGTTGGGAACGACAGTATGATTTAGCCCTCGCGCTGTATCAAGAAACTGCTGAGGCAGCTTATTTGAATGGTGATTTTGTGCAAGCGGCTCAACAAATTGAACTTGTGCTGCGACAAGCGAGAACGTTGCCGGATAAAATTAAAGTTTACGAAGTACAAATTCAAAGTTGTATTGCTCAACATCAACTACTGGAGGCAATCAAGGTTGCGTTACAGGTTCTGCAACTATTAGGCATCCATTTTCCAGAGCAGCCAAATCAATCTCATCTGCAACAGGCATTAGAAAATGTGCGTTCTCATCTGAGCGGCAGACAGATTGAAAGCCTGATTGATTTGCCAGTTATGGACAATCCCTTTAAGCTGGCAGCCATGAAAGTTTTATCTCACATTGTGGTCGCGACGTTAATTGTTGCTCCCGATCTGTTTCCACTCGTTGTTTGTCAGCAGGTTGATCTGTCAATCAGCAGTGGCAATTCCTCCCTATCTGCCTCTGGTTATGCCAATTATGGATTGCTCTCATGTGCAATTTTGGCAGATATCAGTACGGGTTATGAATTTGGCAAGTTGGCATTGGCTCTCCTTGATCGATTCCAGGCAAAGGAGTCTAAGGCGAAAACGTTGCAAATTGCCAATGCTTTTGTCAAACATTGGAAAGAGCATCTCAAAGAAACACTCAGCCCTTTATTAGAAGGATACGTTAGTGGTCTAGAAACCGGAGATTTAGAATATGCTGCCTGGAATTTATTGGTGTCCTCTTACTTCCAGTTTCTCTTGGGTCGAGAATTAATCTCATTGTCCCAGGAAATGTCGGCAAATCGGGCGGCGATCGCCCACCTAAAACAAGACGCAGCTTTCACCTACCATGAGCAATTCCACCAAAGCGTTTTGAACTTGCTCGGTCAAGCGGTAGATCCCTGTCGATTAGTTGGTGATGCCTATGATGAAGACCAACAACTTGCTGTTCATCAGGAAACGAACGATCGAACGGCAATTTGTATTTTGTATATGAATAAGCTGCTCCTCTGCTATTGGTTTGGGAACTATACTCAAGCTGTTGAATATGCAACTCAAGCCGAAAAATACCTGAGTGGACTGGTTGGCTTACCATTAATTCCAATATTTTACTTTTATCAATCCCTGGCTAGCCTTGCAGCCTTTTCGATTACCGCTCCTTCTCAACAAGATCCATTGCTGCAAAAGATTAAGGTTAACCAAGAGAAGATGCAACATTGGGCATACCATGCGCCTGGGAACTGTTTGCATCGGTTTCAGCTAGTAGAGGCAGAAAAACATCGAGTTTTGGGCAACAAAACTCAAGCTATTGAACACTACGACCTTGCAATCTCCCTCGCCAAAGAAAACGGCTACATCCAAGACGAAGCCCTCGCTAACGAACTCGCCGCCAAATTCTATCTCGATTGGGGCAAAGAAAAAGTCGCCGCAAGCTACATGCTTGAAGCATATTATTGT
>NZ_JBHFNP010000033.1:0-50740 GCF_041929235.1 Microseira sp. BLCC-F43 | reverse complement strand
TCTTTGATTGTGAATGTTGTCATTTTGAAGTTCATGCTGATTTGATAGGTGCTAGAAACATAACATTAAGAACGATTCTTTCTCGGCAAGACTGGGAAAGAACGGGTGCTTTGTCAGTGCGCCCTGATGTGTCGAGCGTTGAAGCTCTCATCGGAACGCCTTTCTAGGTATTCCGAGTTGAGGTGGAGCTTAGATACAAGCCCACGCTTGACCGTTGGTTAGCGCTGGGTTATTGACTTGACGGCTTCCCCACAGTTTCCCAATACAGGCGCTCTTGCTTGATTGTAAGCTTCTGTTCGTTCCCTGACTCTAAAGTTGTACTGCAAGCGAAGTAAATGAAGCCAGCGCTCCATTTTATCAGTTGGCTTCAGCTTGTAAACGTATGCGAGTAGCATAATTAAAGTGAGGGCTCGCGCGAATCGGTTCAGTTTTCGGAACTATTTACAGCAAGCCAAATAATAATTTGCCTTCCTGTAATGTTCCGTCAGGCATAATAGTGTTATGAAGCTTGACATCGGTCAAGTTTGCTCCCCAGAGATTCGCGCCGAACAGATTTGCTTCCGATAAGTTTGCACCGCACAAAGAAGCACCCCTAAGATCGGTACCCGAAAGGTTGGCTTGAGTTAGGTTAGCTTCTACTAATCTTGCTCCACCTAGATTAGCTCTCATTAAATTAGCTCTAACCAAATTAGCACCAATCAGCGATGCTTCAGCCAAGTTACTTTGACTCAAGTCTGCTTCGCTCAAATCTGCTTCGCATAGGGAAGCTGCAAATAAGTTTGCTCGACCTAATTTGACTTTCCACATGAAAGCGCCGCACAGGTTTATTTTTATTAAATCTGCGTCAACTAGGTTCGCTTCAAAAAAGTTGGCTTCGCGACAGTCTGCTTCGCGCAAATTGGCGGCGACTAGGTTGGATCCACTGAAGTTTGACTCGTTTAGGAGCAGGCCGCTAAGATTTGAATTGCTGAGATTAGTGCCGATTAAATTAATCCCTTTTAAATATAGCGATCGCAAATCCATTCCACTCAAGTCTGTGCCGCTGAAATCGCTCCACTTCAGCAGCTTTTCGGTAATTTTTTGCTCGAATGGGCTGGTTTCTAAAATCAAATTTTGCTGCAACATTTCAACTGAACTCACGATATATTTTTGCTCGTCACACTCACTCAGATAGCATCAGAATTATTCCGAGTCTAATTACTTAGCAGGAAGCACAATTTTTCCGCACTTGGATCGCAATCGCTCTGATTAATTTTTCTGGGATGATGGGCTTAGTTAAGTAACCATCTGCGACTAATTCTAGCTCTTTTAGCAGGTCAAAATTAACCGGTTCGCCGGTCAAAAAGATGAAAGGAATCATCGCTGTTTTTGGGTCTTGGCGCAAGGCATTTAACAGGTCATAACCGTTCATTTCAGGCATGTTGATGTCGGAAACGATCGCATCTGGAACCTGTTGCTTGGCTAGCAGCAAACCCATTAAGCCATTTTTAGCCCCAATGCCTTTAAAACCATAGGATTCAAGCAGTTCAAGCAGGCATGTTAAAGTCTCTGAATCATCTTCAATAACCAAAACTTTTTCGTTCCTACAAGTAACTTGACCTGTCCCTATCACTCATTTCTCTCCTAAGTAGCATTAACAAGCCGGTCAAAATTGCGTACCTTTTGAGAGTACACCCCAAACCGGATAGAAATTGGGGAAGGAATCGGGAAGGTTTTGAGAAAAAATCGGGAAGAATTCGGGAAGATGCTCCCAAGCCTGGGAATTTATGCAGAGTAAAAGGCTTGGTGGAGCTTCAGGAGCAGGTGAGCTCCAGGAGCAGATGAGCAGAGGGGGTATATTTTTGGCTTTCTGCCAGACTATAAAGCGATCGCAGACAATGGCTAAAGCAAGCCTTAAGAAAAAAATAAAACTTCTGCGTCAAGTTTAGCATCTATCTTTGGGTAGAGATACTTACTAACTCAAGTTGCTAGTTATGCTAATCGCTAATGGTCAGGATATTACTGAGCTTCTCTCTAGCAATTAGCAATTAGCAATTAGCAATTTGCTAGTTATGCTAATGGCTAATGGCTAATGGCTAATGTCAGGATATTACTGAGCTTCTCTCTAGCAATTAGCAATTAGCAATTAGCAATTTGCTAGTTATGCTAATGGCTAATGGCTAATGGCTAATGGTCAGGATATTACTGAGCTTCTCTCTAGCAATTAGCAATTAGCAATTAGCAATGCCCAAGTTTATAACTACCAACTAGCGTTACTACCCTAAGATAATTGTTTCAAGCGGTATCCCAAGCCGTGAACGGTTTCGATAAAATCATCGGGGGCGGCTACGGATCTAAGTTTTTGGCGTAGGCTTTTAATATGCGCCTTGACGGTTTCCTCTTCCGGCGGATTTTCACTAGACCAGAGGCTATCAATAATAACCGAACGGCTTAATACCCGGCGACCATTGCGGAGTAGAAGTTCTAGCACGCTGTATTCTTTGGGGGTTAAGTGCAGGGGTTGACCGTTATATGTAACTTCGTAGGTAATCGGATCGCAGCGCAAGTGTCCCCACGATAGAGTAGGCGTTGATAGGGTAGTTCCCCGGCGCAGCAAGGCGCGGATGCGAGCGAATAATTCTGGTAGATTAAACGGCTTAACTACATAATCATCTGCTCCGGCGTCTAACCCATTGACTTTATCCGCGCTGGTGTCGCGAGCCGTTAGCATCATAATCGGTAAATGATAGCCGCGATCGCGCAGTCGCCTGCAAAGACTAACCCCGTCGAGTTTGGGTAGGGAGACATCGAGCAAAATCGCGTCGTATGCGATCGCCTGTACTTGTCCCCATGCGGCTTCCCCATCCTTGACCAGATCTACCACATATAGCTGGTCACTCAAAGCTTCAGCTAGCGCCTCCGCCAAACGTATATCATCCTCAACTAGCAAAATCCGCATATTTAACAGGCTAATTTTAAACTTGTCATCCCTCTTAGGGATGAACTACTGATTTATGATTAAATTTTATCGCCCTTAACGAGGTCTGTATATGAAATGGCTGGTCGAGAAAAGAATTATTGCTGGCGGGTTTGGCTTGGCTATCCTTATTTTCGGTGCAGTGAATATAAATTCTTATCAAAATACCACCCAACTTTTTGAAAGACAAAAACGAGTAGAGCAAACCTACGAAGTTCTCCAAGAAATTAAAGATGTGCTGACGACGCTGCGGGATGCCGAAAGAGCGCGACGTGGCTATATTATAACCGGGAAAGAGTTTTATTTGGGAACTTACAACAAGGCTATTCAAGAAATTAACACTAAATTCGACTTGGTGCGACACTCCACCGCCGATAATCCCAATCACCAGTATAAACTCGACCTGATCAAACCTTTAATTGACGAAAGAGTCGCTTTGATTCAAAAATCTGTTGAATTATACAAGCAAAATCCCTCGGACAGGGAAACTCAAATCGAACTGACAGATGAAGGTATCGCCCTCCACGATAGAATCTCGCAAGTTTTTTCCGAAATGGAAGCCGAGGAAAAATTATTATTGCAGCGTCGCACCGCTGATTCAGAAGCGAGTTTCCGAAATACAGTGCTGATGAAGATCGTTGGTTTCGGTATTAGCTTTGGCTTGCTTTTGGCAGTATACTTGCTTCTGCACCGACAAATTAGGAAACGCCAGCAAGCAGAAGAAATTTGGCGCGAAAGCGAACAACGCTATCGAAATCTATTCGAGTTTCATCCACATCCTTTATGGGTTTACGACCAAGAAACTTTAGCTTGTTTAGCGGTGAATGAAGCCGCTATTAAACATTACGGTTATTCCCAGGCTGAATTTTTAGCAATGACCATTAAGGATATTTATCTTGACTCTGATGTGCAAAAATTGACTTGGTCAGCTAAGCTAGCCGGAGTTTGGCAACATCAGAAGCGAGATGGAACCGTTATTGATGTAGAAATATCCTCCCATGAATTAGCCTTCGCGGGAAGACAAGCCAGGCTGATGTTAGCCCTTAATATTACTGAAGAAAAACAAGCACAGGAGGCGATAAAAGTCAGCGAAGAAAAGTTTCGCCAAATCGCAGAAAATATCCACGAAGTTTTTTGGATGATGGATACTAATCTTAACCATTTATTATATGTGAATCCTGCTTATGAAAAAATTTGGGGTCGTGACTGCGAGAGTTTGTACGCAAATCCGAAGTCTTTTCTAGATGGCGTTCATTTGGAAGACAAAGCGCGGGTTATGGAAAATATTGCTGAGAATCTTACCAAAGAATATGAAATAGAATACCGAATTGTGCGACCAGATGGAGCGATTCGTTGGATAAGCGATCGCTGCTTCCCCATCCAAAATTCAGCGGGAGAAGTTTATCGACGAATCGGCGTAGTAAGGGACATCACAGAACGCAAGCGTGCAGAAGAAATTCGCCGCAACTTGGAAAAAGAAAGAGAACTCGGCGAACTCAAACTCCGCTTTTTCTCAATGGCTTCCCACGAATTTCGCACGCCTCTAAGCACGATTTTAATATCCGCGCAATTACTGGAAAATAGCAGTCCAAATTGGACGCCAGAGAAAAAGCTTAAAAACCTCCACCGGATTCAATCCGCTGCTAAAACAATGACGCAGTTGTTAACCGATATTCTCACCCTAACGAGAGCCGAATCTGGAAAATTAGAGTTTAAACCAGAGCGTCTGGATTTGGATAAATTCTGTAGGGATTTAGTCGAAGAAGTTGAGTTGAGTTCTCGCGCGCAACAAAACATCTTTTTTATCAGTCACTGTCCCGGTAAAAATGGTTACCTGGATGAAAAACTACTGCGGTCAATTCTCAGCAACTTGCTTTCAAATGCCGTTAAATACTCCCGCGAGGATAGCCATATTTATTTTACCCTCGATTGCGAATCGGACAAGGTAATTTTTGAGTTCCAAGACCAAGGAATCGGAATTCCAAGCGAAGACCAAGAAAACTTATTTGAATCATTCCACCGGGGTCAAAATGTCGGTGATGTTCCGGGGACGGGGTTGGGTTTAGCAGTTGTCAAAAAGTGCGTAGATTTACACGGAGGTAGCATTACAGTACAAAGTAAAGTTGGGGTTGGCACTACATTTACAGTTACCTTGCCGTTTAAAAATTGTCCCGTGTTAACTGGCGTCATTTAAAAACATCAAAAGCCCCCCTTATCAAGGGGGGTGTGGGGGGATCGGTTTTCTAACAAGCAACTTGTAAAAACATCAAAAGCCCCCCTTATCAAGGGGGGTGTGGGGGGATCGGTTTTCTAACAAGCAACTTGTAAAAACAGAAAAAGCCCCCCTTGTGAAGGGGGGTGTGGGGGGATCGGTTTTATCAATAGCAACTTGTAAAAACAGAAAAAGCCCCCCTTGTGAAGGGGGGTGTGGGGGGATCGGTTTTCTAACAAGCAACTTGTAAAAACAGAAAAAGCCCCCCTTGTGAAGGGGGGTGTGGGGGGATCGGTTTTCTAACAAGCAACGTGTAAAAACATGAAAAGCCCCCCTTGTGAAGGGGGGTTTGGGGGGATCGGTTTTATCAATAGCAACTTGCGCTTTTAAAGGAAAGATTGTAAGCGCTGAATTAGATCTGCTGTTTGCATCACACCTTCAATCCTATCCACAGCTTCACCGTTTTTAAACAGTACCAGCGTTGGCAAAGCATAGATGCGATGATCGACTGCTAGCTGTTCGTATTTATCGGTATCTATTTTCACAATTTTTAACTTTCCTGACATTTGGGCGCTGACTTGTTCTAGAATCTTAGCCATCATCTGACAAGGGCCGCACCAGGTTGCATAAAAGTCTACCAAGACAGGCAAGTCAGAGCTAGTGAGCATGTCTTCAAAGCTGTTGAACTCTTGTTTAGTCGCCATAACACAAAATTGATTCTCGACTATAGCTCGATTCTAATTGTTGGAAAAATTTATTTCTGTTCCTCTGGGTACGGATCGCACTAAGATATTTAGCGCGGTTATTCTACTCGCTTTTTCTCCCAGACTTTTCCAGAGGATTTTTGCATGGAATTATTGCCAGAAAGTCAACAGCGGTTGCGGGGACAGGTAGCTTTGGTTACAGGCGCTTCGCGGGGAATTGGTCGCGCGATCGCCTTCTCCCTCGCTTCCGAAGGCGCAACCGTCGTCGTCAACTACGCCAGTTCCAGTACCGCCGCTGATGCTGTAGTAGCGGAAATTACAGAGGTGGGAGGGAATGCAATCGCTCTGCAAGCCGATGTCTCCAAAGCCGACCAGGTAGACGCCCTCGTCAACGCCACAATGGCAAAATTCAACCGCCTTGACATCCTGGTCAACAACGCAGGTATCACCCGCGACAACCTATTGCTGCGTATGAAGCCAGAAGATTGGCAAGCCGTGATTGACCTCAACCTCACGGGTGTCTTTTTATGCACTCGCGCCGCCAGCAAGATCATGCTCAAGCAAAAATCCGGGCGCATAATCAACATTACTTCGGTTTCCGGATTGATGGGTAACCCCGGTCAAGCCAACTACAGCGCCGCCAAAGCAGGCGTAATCGGATTTACCAAAAGCGTCGCCAAAGAACTCGCCACCAGGGGTATCACCGCCAATGCTGTCGCCCCAGGTTTTATCGTCACCGACATGACCAGCGGGGTCAAAGCCGAAGAAATCCTAAAATTTATTCCCCTGGGACGCTTCGGTCAACCAGAGGAAATTGCCGGGATGGTGCGCTTTCTCGCCGCTGATGCAGCTGCTGCTTATATTACCGGACAAGTATTTAACGTCGATGGCGGCATGGTAATGGCTTGAGGTAATCGGTAATAGGTAATGGAAACCAAAACCAATTACCAATTACCTATTACCCATTACCCATTAATTACCAAGTAATCGATGTAGACATCAATCGGAGAACCCCAATCTACCGTCAACCGAACCTCTACAAAGCCATTTTGCGGATCTACATTGTGGACGGTGTACGGTGCAGCGCCCATATGGCCTTCGGTTGCTTCTACAAAGACATGGGAAGTCTTTGTGATGATGCCCCAATTCAACCGATAAACCCGCGTACCTTTAAACTTACCAAAGTAAGCGCGGTAGGTATAGATGTTATTGGGGTTGACGTACTTCGGCGCGGCTCCTGCTGTTTCCGGTACGGTGATAGTTGTTAATTCGGGAGCTGTTTCTTTAGTTTGCATAATATACCTCTTCCTTTGAGGAGCGAGTTAGTAAAAATTTAGCTAATTGGAGGCGAATTACTTGGTTTTTAAGGCTGGAGCTGTCGAAATATTTTATGGTTCGACTCATCGCTCAAACAATAGCTAAATTTATTGGTAATTTAGTTATAACTAAAAATTACAATTACGTACAGTCGCTTATTAGAGTGACACTTAAATGGGGTAGCTTATTTGAGCTACCTATTACATATGTAATAGGTAATAGGTAATTGGTAATTGGTAATTGGATTAAAAACAGGACTTACGCGCGACGCTCTTAGAAACCGGGTTTCTTGCTGGGATATTGAGTTTCCAAACCGACGATTTTTCAGAGAAACCCGGTTTGTTTGCGTAAGTCCTGGCTAAATCAAATTTAAAACTGCTAGCCAGTTGCAAAAGGCAGCACCCTGCCCTGGTTCTCGCTGGCTTAATCAGGACTTACGCGCATATTCCCGGTTTCTACGAAAAATCGTTGGTTTGGCAACCAGAGATCGACGGTCGAAACCGGGTTTCTGGCAACGCCCTGGCGTAAGTCCTGTTAATCATCCCGTTTTCCTTCTCCTGCGGCAAATCTCCTCCTCCCCCCGTCCTTAGCGTCCCCCCATCCCCTTGTCCTCTTCCCCCTTTCGCCAGAGATTAGCACTCAAGCGTCGAGAGTGCTAAATTAACTAATGGAAGCAATTTAGAAGTCACGTATGGCAAAAATTGTTGCGTTTGATGAAGAATCGCGGCGGGCATTAGAGAGGGGCATCAACGCCCTGGCAGACGCCGTCCGCATTACTTTGGGGCCAAAAGGTCGGAATGTGGTGCTGGAAATGAAATATGGCGCCCCCCAAATCGTCAACGATGGTATCACCATTGCCAGACAAATTGAATTAGAAGATCCTTTAGAAAATACCGGCGCGCAGTTAGTGCGGGAAGTGGCATCCAAGACGAAAGACAATGCTGGGGATGGCACGACGACGGCGACGATCCTGGCGCAAGCGATGATTCGCGAAGGATTGAAGAACGTAGCGGCGGGTGCGAACCCGGTGGCGCTGCGCCACGGGATTGATAAAACCGTTGCGGCGTTGATCAAAGAAATTGAGGCGGTAGCGAAACCTGTGGAAGGGGGTGCAATCGCGCAAGTCGCCACGGTTTCTTCTGGTAACGACGAAGAAGTCGGTGCGATGATTGCCGAAGCAATGGACAAAGTTACCAAAGACGGCGTGATTACCGTTGAAGAGTCCAAGTCCCTCACCACCGAACTCGAAGTCGTCGAGGGGATGCAAATCGATCGCGGCTATCTTTCCCCCTACTTCGTCACCAACAACGATCGGATGACGGTGGAATATGAAGATGTCCGCCTGCTAATTACAGATAAAAAAATTAGCGCCATCCAGGATTTAATCCCCGTCTTGGAAAAAGTCGCCCGCTTAGGCAAACCTTTGTTCATTATTGCCGAAGATATCGATGGGGAAGCCCTAGCGACGCTGGTAGTAAATAAAGCCAGGGGCGTTTTAAGCGTCGCGGCAATTAAAGCACCGAGTTTTGGCGATCGCCGCAAAGCGATGTTGCAAGATATCGCCGTCCTCACAGGCGGACAGCTAATTTCTGAAGAAGTCGGGTTAAGCTTGGATACCGCTACCCTGGAAATGCTGGGAGTTGCCCGCAAAGTCACGATAGATAAAGAAAGCACCATCATCGTCGCCGATGCGGGTTCCAAAGAAGACGTGCAAAAGCGGATCGCTCAAATTCGCAAGCAACTAGCAGAAACCGACTCGGAATACGATAAAGAAAAGCTCGCCGAACGAATCGCCAAACTCGCCGGTGGCGTTGCCGTAATTAAAGTCGGTGCGGCGACGGAAACCGAACTCAAAGACCGCAAATTGCGAATTGAAGACGCCCTCAACGCTACCAAAGCAGCGGTAGATGAAGGCATTGTTCCTGGCGGCGGCGTCACCTTGATTCACCTGACCAAGAAAATCGACGAGATTAAGAATACCCTGGACGACGAAGAAAAACTCGGTGCCGATATCGTCGCGCGCAGTCTCGACGCACCCCTGCGCCAAATTGCCGACAACGCCGGTGCCGAAGGTTCCGTCATCGTCGAACGAGTACGGGAAACCGAGTTCAACGTCGGTTACAACGCCATCACAGGCACATTTGAAGACATGATTGTCGCCGGTATTATCGATCCCGCCAAAGTCGTGCGATTCGCATTGCAGAACGCTGCATCCATCGCCTCGATGGTATTAACCACCGAAGCGCTAGTCGTGGAAAAACCCCAGAAGAAACCCGCAGGCGGTGCCCCCGACATGGGCGGCATGGGCGGCATGGGCGGCATGATGTAATATCATGTCCGTTTGAGTACCCAGAGTTAGGACTGACGCGGGGACGCGGCGACGCGGCGACGCGGTGAGTTGCTCGCTCTCGTTCCCAGGTTCTACCTGGGAATGCAGTCTGGGAGGTTCCCGCCTCCCCCTAAAAAGAAGCTCCCGCCTCCCCCTGGACGAAATAGTTTAATCGAGACATTTTTGGGAATAATAATGAAAGTAGCTTGTCTATCTGGACAAGCTACTTTTTTTATTACCACCTATCTAAAAATTAAACTTTGAGGTCTAAGAATGCTTGTATTTTTTATTCACGGCGTAGCGACGCGGACTGTCCAATATGCCGATGATTTGAAAGTATTACTTAAACAAGAATTTACCACTAGAGGCGAACCCATCCCGCAGTTTCACTCAAGCTTTTGGGGTGATGTTTTAAGCGATGTAGGCAAAATCTGGAACGGGATTCATCAAGATTTACAGATACTCAAGACTGAAGAGCCAAGCGTTGACATTGAAGTAGGTTACTGGAACTGTCCTAAAACTGCTGAATTAATAGCATCTAATATTTTGGGAAATTCTGAGCAATTATCAGGCAATAGCAGCCTTTTAGATCTGGTAATTAGTCGCTGGCAAAAAGTTCGCGGTATAACAAAAGATGCGATGCAATTAAGTCGCCGTACTTTGATGGATGAAACTTTGGTTGAATTAAAGTTAAAAAATGGAAGCGGTATGCTACGCTTCTGCGTAAACCACCTTAAAATATATCACGTTTATGTTTTTGACAGCAAAGGTGTTTGTAAATATGTAGGATATGTAGGTTGGATTGAGGCGGAGCAACTTAAGCAAGAAATAGAATTCATCAAAAATAAATATTTGCAGTAAAAATTAGTTAAAGATGTAGTAAAAACGACAAAACGAGGTAGATTAGCATGATGGAAAGACGATTCGCAGCTTCAGAGTTAGCTCTAGAACCCGAACAAGTAGAAGAGGAAGAAGAGTCAGCAGCTGAGGACTTTGTTGAATACTACGACGAACCGGGGACGATACCGGGGACGCTAGACCTTGAGGAAGATGCGTTACCTCCGACAATTGTGTTAATTGACTACAACGAAACCAAAGCCAGCCGAGTTGTACTTGACTCGCCTCAAGCTTGCGCCCCCTACCTAGATAGCGAGTCGGTTTCTTGGGTGGATGTACTGGGGTTAGGAAACGAAAGCACTTGGCGGCGAATGGAGAAAGTGTTTGATTTACATCCCCTGGTTTTGGAAGATGTGGTCAACGTACCTCAGCGACCTAAAGTAGAAGATCATGAAGATCAACTGGTGATTATTGCGCGGATGGTCATCCCCAAAGAGAAGGGAATTGGCTTCCACAGCGAGCAAGTTAGTTTTGTATTGGGGAAACATTATTTGCTCACGGTGCAGGAAGAACCAGAGCAAGATTGCTTTCAACCCGTGCGCGATCGCATTCGTCACGACAAAGGCATTATCCGCAAGCGAGGTGCAGATTATCTAGCCTACAGCTTGATAGATTCTATCATCGATGGTTATTTCCCCGTCCTGGAAGCCTACGGCGAACAAATCGATCAGCTAGAAGATGAAGTGGTCACCCAACCCACGCGGCGCACTTTAGAAAAAATTTATCAAATTCGCCGAGAATTGCTAGCGCTGCGCCGCGCTATTTGGCCCCAGCGAGATGCGCTCAATTCCTTGATCCGCGATGGCAGCGATTTAATCAGTCCTGACGTGCGAATTTACCTGCGAGACTGCTACGATCACGCCGTTCAAGTGATGGATATTGTCGAGACTTATCGGGAACTCAGTTCGGGTTTGATGGATGTCTACTTATCCTCGATTAGCAACAAAATGAACGAAATCATGAAGTTGCTAACCGTGATTTCGTCTATTTTTATCCCGCTTACGTTTATTGCCGGTGTGTACGGAATGAACTTTAATACGGAAAAATCTCCCTGGAATATGCCAGAACTAAACTGGTATTGGGGCTATCCCCTTTGTTGGGCAGTGATGATACTGACGGCTGCAGGTTTAGTTTTCTTTTTCTGGCGACGTGGCTGGTTTGAGAATTATTCGAAAATTGATAAGGATGATTGACCAAAGAAGCGGAAGGGAGAAACCTGTTCACCAAATTGTTGGTAAAACCCGCCCCTAGATCTCTCACTTGCCCACCCGCACACCTGCTCCGATACAGACTAGACTAGATCCCAGAGAGCAGGCGCAGGTGGTTGCGGACTGGCTTTGTGCCGGTCTGAGGAAAGTCCGGGCTCCCCAAAGACCAAACTTGCTGGGTAACGCCCAGTGCGAGCAATCGCGAGGATAGTGCCACAGAAACATACCGCCGGGAATAGCTAATGGCTAATGGGTAATAGAGAATCGGCAAAAAACACCAATTACCAATTACCAATTACCCATTACCCATTCCCGGTAAGGGTGCAAAGGTGCGGTAAGAGCGCACCAGCAGCGTCGAGAGGCGCTGGCTCGGTAAACCCCGGTTGGGAGCAAGGTCGGAGGGACAAAGGTTGGTCTTTTCCCCGTTCCGTTGTAGGGGCTTGCCCCTAAGAACCGCAAGAGGCGTCTGGTAACAGGCGTCCCAGATAGATAACCGCCCTTTTTGGCTGCACCGCAACCAAAGAGAACAGAACCCGGCTTATGTCCTACTCTCTCTTTTTTTTACAGGTCTTACGCCAAGAAACCGGGTTTCTTAGGCAGAAACCCGGTTTCTTGGCGTTTAATTTTGTCCAAATTAATTATTGTTATTATTCGTTACACAAATTAACTTGTTATAACCATCTTGTATCCGTATTGTCCCGGAAATAAATATATAATAAGTAAAAAAAAATACAACTATCGACGTGAATAAATCTTCCAGATCAACTGAAAGCGCTACGGGTGAAATCAAACGGGTTGGCTAATCCCAACCTTGGGGCTCGCAATCAACTCAAAATTTAGCAACCAAGCGAAAAAGCACACGCTCAATCCAGGCGAAGGGTTTCACCACTCGTACCGGCTTGGTTGTTAAAACGAGAAAATACCTAAGACCTGCTACCCTAAAGCTAGACGTGCAAGCCTCGGTTTTAGCTTGGCAGAAACCTCAAGGATAAAACCAATCAGGGTGACATAATTGTGGAAATATCTTTGTTTGGTATTGCTAGCCAGTATGAAAATTGGCGCAGCGTTCGCACCATCACCACTGCGAACGCGATGAGTAATTTGCTGATTGAGCAAGTACTCAACCACCAACTCGCCGTCTATCTTTTTGTTGGCTTAGAGCGGTTCTCCGAGTTTGTCGCTCAAAAAGAAAAATATACCCGCTTAGGGGCAACGTGCAAGCAAGTTTTAGCATTTGGCGTCCCCGACATGGATCCACCCTTAATTAAAGGGGTAAATTTTATACCAATAGAACCGGGGTCGGTGCTGGAAAGGGAACGATTTGTAGTAGTAAATTCACCCGATTTTTGGGCAGGGATGGTAGCAAGCGAAGTCGAAACCAGCAACGGATTGCCTAGCGAACAGAACTTTGATGGCGGGTGGTTCTACAATCGACAAATGGTAGAGCGACTCTCGCTGTTGGTTTCGCAAGTCGCGGGTCGGGAGTATCAGCCGGTACAAACGCGGAACTACATGGAGCAAAACGCACATATTGCGGAATTGAACCAGCGCCTGTTAGAGCAATTGGAAGCAGCAGAAATAGCAAGTCACCGACGTTCGATGCAGCTTTCAACGTTGCACGAATTTTCTGCCATCCTGTTGCAGCATCAGCCGGTGCCTTGTATATTGCGAGACGCGGTGCGGATTTTATCGACGATATTCGGCGCTAGTAACGCAGCGCTCGCTCTCAATCTGCAAGGCGATCAGTTCATGATTTTTTCCTTGGATGGTAAGCTCAGTACCGGGAATCAGCGCATGTCATCTTTAGGACAAGGTGCCAGCGGTCAAGCCCTCAATCAAAGTAAATTAATCTCGGTTACCGACGCGGTGCAAACTGGTCAAAAAGACCTCCTGATGCCGGAAGCGGTGAGCCTTGTATCAGCACCGATTCAAGGGCGTCGCCGCGTTTATGGCGTCGTCACCGTAGGTAGTAAAACGCCTGACGCATGGAATGAAGAAGACGGTAAAACAGTGATGGCGATTGCAACTGGACTAGCAGTTATCATCGAGCAAAAGGCTCAAGTCAGCGGCGATATCGTCCTGCAACTGCGTCGCGCAAGACTTCTAGAACAAATGCTAACCAAGCTACGCAAGCCAATGGCAAGGTTGCTGTACTTGCAGCAAAGATTACAGGACCAAACCCATCTGTTACCGATGCAACAAGAACTGATGGCAGAGGTCGAGGGGCTGTACACTGAAGTAGCCAAAACAATTTGGGAACCCAACGATCCGCCTGACTTCAATGACTCTCCGATATCCCCGCCGCCAAAACCAACTGGAAGTCTTAGTTCAAAAACTCGGACTTCCTGAAACAGCAAAAGTAAAGTGGCAACTTTTGGACTTGGCGCTGACTCATCCTACATTCTCCCCCGAAGCAAACTACGAACAACTGGAATTTGTGGGAGATGCAGTCGTGCGGTTGGCTGCTTCGCAATTTTTATGGGAAACTTATCCTAACTCTTCGGTAGGGGAGTTTTCCGAAATCAGGGCGAATTTGGTCAGCGATCGCACGCTGTCACAAATTGCAGAAAGTTACGGCTTAGAGCGATACCTACTAATGGATAAAAGTGCCGCCTTTGACGCCGCCGGACGGGAATCGCGTCTAGCAGACGCCTTAGAAGCCGTCTTGGGCGCGCTTTTCCTCAGCACCCACACCTTAGAATTAGTCCGCCCCTGGTTAGATTCTCACTTCCAGTCATTAGCCGCACAAATTCGCACAGATCCAGCTTTGCAGAACTATAAAGCCGCGCTTCAGGAATTCACCCAAAGCGCTTACAAAGTTTTGCCAGAATATGAAGTGACAGAATTAAAGCCGATGCGGGGGAGTTCCATCATGTTCGCAGCCGTTGTTAAAATCTTGGGAAAACCCTGGGGAGAAGGAACGGGAGGATCGAAAAAAGCTGCCGAACAAGCCGCCGCTAAACAAGCTTTTGAACAAGTAAAAGCTAATAGCTAATAGCTAATGGCTCATGGCTAATGGCTAGCCGTTACAATTAGCAATTAGCAATTAGCAATTACCAATTACCAATTACCAATGACCATAAAAATCGCTGTATTGGGGGCTGGACGTTGGGGGGTACACTTAGTGCGAAACTTTTTGGCACATCCCCAAGCAACTTTGGTAGCCGTGGTAGACTCAAACGAGAATCGGTTAGCAGATTTGCGTGGGCGCTTTGAGTTAAACGATACCGTAGTTCTGACAACCGACTGGGGAACGGTGCGACAATTACCCGGACTCGATGCGGTAGCGATAGCCACTCCAGCTTCCACCCACTACGGTTTAATCGCCGACGCCCTGGGGCAAGGTTACCACGTTTTCACCGAAAAACCTTTAACCCTAGACCCCGCCGAATGCATCGAACTGTGTCGATTAGCCGAAAAACAGCAGCGTCAACTCTTCGTTGACCACACCTATTTATTCCATCCAGCTGTAGAGCGAGGCAAAACTGTTCTGGAAACGGGTATATTAGGAGACTTGCGCTATGGCTATGCCACCCGGACTAACTTAGGTCCCGTGCGCTACGATGTTGACGCGTTGTGGGATTTAGCAATTCACGATATCGCCATTTTCAACACTTGGCTGGGTGAAATTCCGATTCAAGTGCAAGCTACAGGTAGAGTTTGGCTGCAAGAAAATAAAAGCAATCCTCCCATCCAAAATTTACACGATTTAGTCTGGGTCACCCTGACTTACAAAAGCGGCTTTCAAGCTACGATTCACCTATGTTGGCTCAACCCCGATAAACAGCGGCGTCTTGCAGTAGTAGGGAGCAACGGTACTTTAATTTTTGACGAAATGTCTGGCGATGCGCCTTTAACAATTCAGCACGGAAATTTTGAAATTAGAGGCGACCAATTTATTCCAATTAATCAACGCAGCGAAGTGTTAAACCTCGAACTAACAGAACCCCTTAAACAAGTTTGCGCTCGCTTCCTCTCGAGTGTGATGCAAAACAAACCTGACTCGATTTCCTCTGGTTGGAACGGTACTCAACTCGTTCAAATTCTCACCGCTTTAACCGCATCCCTCAATCAAGAAGGCATCCCGGTTAAAGTCAATAACATACAATAGACTTCTCCATAAAATAAAATAAATGTAGGGTGCTATCTTCGGCGGAGTACGGCACCGCAACCACTAGATAAAATTAAACTTTGGCAAACAGCGAGGAAAAATAAATTATTTAAGCCAAAATCTAAAATATAAAATCGATTGACCGAATCCACAATATATGGGAAAATAAGAACAAAGCAGTTGACAGTCAGCAGTTGATAAATGATTCGCTTAATTGTGAGTTTAGTAATAAGCATTATGCTGGTATGGGGAATGCCTGGGCTCGCCCAAGCTCAAACACCCCCCACAATTACAGAAGCAGAATTGCAAGCAGGGGATGCCTTGGCACAGAAAGCCTTCGATGCAACGGAGAAAGGCGATTTTGCCACAGCAGAAACATACTGGACGCAGTTAATAGAAAAATTTCCCACGAATCCGGCAGTTTGGAGTAACCGGGGAAATTCGAGAGTGAGTCAGAATAAATTGTCAGATGCGATCGCAGACTTCAATCAATCGATAGAACTCGCCCCCAACGCTGCCGATCCTTATCTGAATCGCGGTGCGGCGTTGGAAGGATTGGGACGATTTTCAGAAGCAATTGCCGACTATAATCGCGTTTTGGAAATCAATCCCAACGATGCAATGGCATATAATAACCGGGGGAATGCAAGCGCGGGGTTAGGGAAGTGGGAGGAGGCGATCGCCGATTACCAAAAAGCAACAGAAATCGCCCCTAACTTTGCCTTTGCTAAAGCCAACTATGCCCTGGCATTGTACCAAACGGGTCAAACCCAAGAGGCGATTCGCACGTTGAAAAATATTGCCCGCAAATATAGCATGTTCCCCGATGTGCGTGCTGCTCTCACCGCTGCACTTTGGGTAGAAGGAAAGCACGGGGAAGCAGAAAGTAACTGGGTTGCTGCTGTCGGACTCGACTCGCGTTATAAAGACCTAGATTGGGTAAAAAACATCCGCCGTTGGCCTCCTAATATGGTAGCAGCATTGGAGAAATTTCTCAAATTGCAATAGTTTGGTAATGGGTAATTGGGAATGGGTAATTGGTAATGGTAGCTCGATTTTCAGACTGTTCAGAACAGTCATGTCGTCATCGACGCAGATAATTGTAACGGCAACTTGCATAATTGTGCTAAAGCAGAGCGAATCGTTCCAATTAATTCATGAGAATTCCAAGGTTTTCGCAAGCATTGATAAAGGTTGGCATCCTTTTTGGCACGGGATACAGCTTCTTCATCAGCTTGTCCGGTCAGCATAATTTTGACAATGTTTGGATATTTTTCGTGTACCCGAATCAAAAATTCATCTCCTTTCATTCCTGGCATTAGCCAATCTGAGACAATCAAAAGAATGCGGATTTCATTTTCATGGAATTCTTCAATTATTTCTAATGCTTCATCCGGGCATTCTGCAAATTCATATATATAGTTATCCTCAAATGCATTTTGAAGTTCTATGGACAAACTTTTTAAGACGATTGCTTCATCATCGACGCATAAAATTACTGCTTATGACATATTTTTACCTGCTAATAGTTAGGATTCTTGGTTGTTATCTGTCTATTGTATGACTTACGCGCGACGATGCTAGAAACCCGGTTTCTAATATTGGTAAAGATCCGGTAAACGTAGTCTTACCCGGTACAGACTGCACGGAGATTTGGCCCCCATGTTTTTCCAGAATCTTCCGGACAATATCTAAACCCAAACCGCTGCCTTCTCCAGCAGGTTTAGTGGTAAAGAAAGGCTGAAATATTTTGGGCGTTAATAAGACCTCGACCCAAAAATCTTCCCCATCTAGGCGGCGATGCATCCATTCAAACCGATGACTGCCTCGTTCAAAAGCAATAGCAATCAATGCGTTTGCTTTCTCAAAAGAGTCTCGACCATCCGGTTGATTCTGCGGGGAAAGCTGAGAGGGATGTAGGGAAAGAAACTGTTTTTTATCGGCGCAACGCATCATCGCGACAGCGGCGGAGTTGCAGTCGATAAAAACTTCTCCATCTAACAGCAGAATGGCATCCCCAGATTGCTCGTAAAGTTGTCGAAAACGAGCTTCTGATTGCTGAAGTTCTTGAGTGCGTTCGGCAACTTGTTGTTCTAAGGTGCGATTGTATTCTGCTAGTAACTTCTCGCTTTCCTTAACTTGGGCGTATAGTTGTGCGTTAGATATGGAGATTGCTGCTTGGGTAGATAGGACTTTTAAGAGTTCCAATCTGTCAGGAGTAAATGCTCCGGAAATTAGATTGTTTTCTAAATAAAGTAGAGCGATCGCTTTTGCTTGATGTTGAATTGGCAGGCACAAAATTGATTTGGGTTGCTGTTGAATAATGTAGGGATCGGCAGCAAAGTTAGTTTCGCTAGTAGCATCATTAATGACTAAAGTTGCCGATGTGCGCCAAACATAATTGATCAGGGTAATGGGAATGTCTTGAGAGTTAACAATGGGAGTAGATTGTAGGTTGCAACCTTGAGCGATCGCACATTGATCTGCGATCGCTAATGCATCTCCCTCTAGCCAAATCAAAGCGCCTTTATTCGCTGCGGCATTCTCAATCATTACTTGCATCAACGTAGAGAGCAAGCGATCGAGATCAATTTCTCCTGAAAGCAATTGAGAAGCTTTAATTACCGTTTCCAAATCCAGAATTTCTGACACATCTGAACTGGTGGATGCGATTGATCCGATGGTCATTTGGGTAATTGTTTCGCTCGGATTTATGCTCTTTTTCTGATTCAGAATCGGAGCGAGTAATTGGGGATAGCGCTTTTCTATATCTTCAACTTTAGCTTTAGCACCCCAACAGGCATAGGCATAGTAAGCATCAGTTAAATAGACTTGGGCAATCTTTTCTTTACCCCAAACAAGATAGAATTTAGCAGCAAGTTCATAAGCTAATGCTTTTTCGTTGATGTATTTGTTTTCTTTGGCGAGTTCAATGGCGCGATCGTAACAGTCCATTGCCTCAATATTTTCCCCCAGAACCCGATGTGTTTCGGCAGCAACTAAATAAAATTTATGCAAATAATTGGCTGGACTATAACCAGACCATTTTTTCATTTTTTCCTGATTGTTAGCTACCTTCACAAGAATATCATCTGGCTCAGACTTTGAACTATCTTTGTATACAGCTAACTTGACTATAGAATCGTAAAAATAAAACAGAGGAACATTCAGAGTTGCAGTCACTCCATTTAAATACTGTTCTGCTAGGGCGATAAATTTAGCAGCCTCCTCGAAATCCCCAAATAAATAATAAATCAGACTTTTGTTAAAATACAAATAATAAATTGCTGTTTTATCCTTGAGTTTTAGATGCAGTGGCAGCATCTTCTCTTCGTTGTAACTATCGCCAATCAGCAGGCAAGGGTTAACGCACTTACCTAATAAATTTTCGACAAATTGTTGATAAACTTGATGATAATTTAATGCTGTTTCTTGCTTAAGATGACCGATGGCTTCAGTGTATGTTGCCATCTCTTGCTCTAGAGAAATCAATTCCTTTCCAGTGAAAAAGGAATCGAGGCAGTACACTGATCCACAATAGGCAGCATATTCTACATCTCCGATTTCCAATCCATGTTGATAGGCTGCTTGTAAAGGTTGTAATGTTTGACTAAGATGCTCTTGCCAATGGATGACGAAACTATAAACGATTTGCATCGTTCTAGTTTTAACTTCTTTAGCATTTGCCCGATTTAGCAGACCCAGAGCAAGTTTACCAACCTGATAGCCTGACTCAATATCTCCCACAATTCCACAGAGAATTAGTGCATAGGTAGCATAAGCAAAAGCAGACCCCGAATCATTCCCATGTTGAAGTGATAAATTAACCTGTTTACACACAATCAGTGGAAACATTTCTGGAATGGCTTGAAACGCAGCAGAAAATACACTCGATAGGATTTTCATCGCTGCTAACTTGTCAGGGTCTGTCATTTGAGGCAAGTCAATTAAGTCTTCGATTCGCTTCCCACTCAAATTTGACTTTGTTTCCTCCAGTGCTAGCTGAACGTCTAAATCGCTGGGTTTTTGGGGAAACTCCACTCCCAATAATTTCAGAATCGGTAAGGCGATATTGACGGCTTCTAGCTGCTGGTTAAGTGCCATACAAGCTTGAATTTTGACTTGATAAACTTTCACCTTGTTCAGAAGATTTGTGGCTTGTTTGATTACAATATCAGTTTATTCCTCCATCTGCTGAAAGTTGCCGTTAAAAAACGCCACTTCTGCGGCTTCGTTATACAGTGATAATGTCAGTTCATACTGGGTCTGCCAACTAGAAGCAGCTAGAAGTTCTAAACCTGTAGTCAAATATCTGAGAGCAGCTGCATAAGCTGTAGACGCTTTAGCTTTGCGTCCAGCGATTAAATTTAATTGAGCTAGTTCATCTTTCTCACTCTGATGGGTAATTAACTCTGTGCCAATATTCAGTTGGTTGACAATATCAAAAATTATCTCTTCTATTTCTGCTTTAGGGGTATTGCTTAACAGCAGTTGCCCAATTTTTAAGTGAGTTAACTGTTTCTGTGCTTCCGGAATTAAAAAATATGCGGCTTGCTGTACTCGGTCATGTAAAAATTTGTAGGTAACCGATAAATCAGCAGCTTGTACAACTTCAACTGATTCAGAGTCCTGAAAGAACTTGTATACTTCAGTGCTGGGAATCACCAATCCTTCTTGCAAAGCTTTCCATAGGTCAGCCGCCGTTTCTGCTTGAGATTTTTCATAGACAATTGCCAGCGTTGCTAAGTCAAATTGGTTGCCTATACAAGCTGCGAGTTTCAAAACCTCCTGAGTATTTACAGGCAGCTTTTGTAGCTGAATCGCCATAAATTCAACTACATCATCAGTCAAAGACAGCGCCCTAACTTGGGCAATATCGCACTGCCAATAGCCGCAACTAAAATCAAATGAGATTAACCCATCTTCATGCAGGGATTTGAGAAATTGCGTCGCAAAAAAAGGATTACCTTTGGTTTTAGCGAACACCAGTTCTGTCAAAGGAACTGCTCGTTCTGATGGACAACTTAGGGGATCGGCAATCAGGCGATTCAGGGCAGGTTGGTCTAGGGGTGCTAAAGTAATTTGGTTGACTGTTGCTGACTCTTTGCGAATCTCATCCAAGGTTAGCATGAGGGGATGGGCAGGGAAAACTTCGTTATCCCGATATGCTCCGATTAACAACAGATAGCGGGTATCCGTCTCGCTCATCAACAATTGTATCAGCTTCAATGAAGCCGAATCTGCCCACTGCAAGTCATCCAAGAATATCGCTAAAGGATGCTCTTTTGTGGCGAACAAACGGATAAACTTACCAAACAGCAAATTGAAGCGATGCGCGGCATTTCCTTCTAATTCTGGGACTTTTGGCTGCTTGCCAATCAGGTGTTCTAATTCTGGGATGACATCAATAATGACTTGACCATTCTCACCCAAAGCCTTTAATATCTTGGCTTGCCATTTCTGCACTTCGGTGGCGCTTTCAGTGAGTAATTGCCGCATCAAATTCTGAAATGCTTGCACCCAAGCTGAGAAGGGAATATCGCGTTTGAATTGGTCAAATTTCCCTTTGATGAAGTAACCCCGTTGGCGCACAATGGGTTTGTGAACTTCATTGACGATAGCGGTTTTGCCAATCCCAGAAAATCCTGCAACTAAGACGATCCCCCCCTTAGCAGGGGGGGATCGCTCCCCAATGCCAAGGGGGGGCAGGGGGGATCAAAGGCATTTAATAATGTAGCAACTTCGGTTTCTCTGCCGTAGAGTTTTTCAGGAATGAGGAAGCGATCGCATATATCCCTCTCGCCTAAAATAAATGGGTCAATCCTGCCATTCTCTTGCCACTTCTGCCAGCAAATTTCCAGGTCAGATCGCAGTCCAAAAGCACTCTGATATCGCGATTGGGCGGTTTTTGACATTAATTTCATTACAATATCAGAAACCACTTGAGGAATCCCTGGATTTATTTCTATTGGTTGCTGAGGAATTTTAGCTATATGACAGTGAACTAACTCCATCGCATCGGTAGCATTAAATGGCAGTTTTCCGGTTAGTAATTCGTAGAACGTCACTCCCAGCGAATAGAAGTCCGTGCGATAATCCAGACAGCGATTCATCCTGCCGGTTTGTTCCGGGGAAATATACGCTAACGTTCCTTCTAAAACCTTAATATTAGCTATTCCGCTGTTTTCTTTAGGCAATAATGAGGCAATGCCGAAGTCAATCAGTTTTACCTGCTTCGTTTCTGGGTTAATCAGAATATTACTGGGCTTAATATCTTTGTGAATGATTCGCTCTGCATATAGTCCTGACAAAATTTTAGCAATCTCGAGCGCTATCGGCATAAATTCATCAACCGATAAGTTATTCTCTGACTGTTTTGCCCCCAAATTAGCAATATAATCTGATAGGGAAACATCACCAGAGTCTTCCATCACTAGCAAGTAACCATTGCCATATTTTTCCAAGGCTAAAGGTTTCACAATTCCTGGTATGTCCAGGTTTTTGGCAATCGCGTACTGATTGCGAAATTGTACCAGTTCGTTGAATGTGGGATACTCGTTTTTAAGCAGTTTCAGGATGACGGGTTTTTGGTCGCGATCGCGCATCCCTCGATAAACTAATGTTCTTGTTCCTTGATGAATTTTCTTCAGGATGCGATATCCAGCCACAGTTACAATATTGTCTGTCATGTTTCCTTACCTACACCACAGTCAAGGTAATAGTTTTCTAAGATCGATATTGTTTTGTCGCTTAGCCTGCACCCGTAGCAAATAAAAAACGCGCTAAAAAAAATTTGTTAAATTTCTACCACTATCTCAAAATAGAGATTCTGATATTGCTGTTTTATTATATGTATAATTATCTCGCCAAATCAACAAAGTTTTATCTAGCGAGCTTTTTTACTGGGGAAAATCCGGATGCGAGAACAAATGAACTATCTACGCTTGGGGAAAAACACGGGGTAACAAGAAAATTATCCGTATTTTCCACAGGTTTGTGAGCGATCGCTGCCAGTTAGACGATAGATTAAAGCACGAGAATGTCAACGAAACAACAGGTAAAAATCTATAAATCTAAACCAAGCAATCCGTAAATTCTCGCTGGGGTCAATTCCTGCACATTGCCCAAAACTATAGCAGCACCCGCTTGTTGCAGAGTGGCAGTATAGGCATCCCGCCGTAGAGGTATTTCCAGAACGTGGGGCGGTAAAATTCCCACAGCAATCCAGGTGCGGTTATCTTGCAAGTTACGCGCCTTTTCCACCACGTACATATCCGCCACCGTGTCACCTACGTAAACCACCGGACATTGCATATTGACAGGATGATTTTGATCTTGTTGTGGCATGGGCGTCTCTTGGACTTGTGGCATGGGCGTCTCGCCCGTCGCTGGGACTTGTGGCATGGGCGTCTCGCCCGTCGGTTGAATTACTGGGGCGGGCAAGATGCCCACCCCACAAGAATCATCCCTTGACTGTGCAACCCCAATCACCGACGTCCCTTCCTCCAATTGACGCACAGTAGCAAACAAACCTGTAGGATCGGGTTTTCCCGGTGCATCTTCCATTGCAACTAACACGGGCGAGTTTAAACCGAGTCGTGATAGAACGTAGATCGCTTCGTCGCGGGGTGCGCCGCTAAAAAACCCCCAGCGAATACCCGCATTCGTCAGTTGTTCTAAATAACTTGGTTGCAACAGTAACGGTTCGGAACAGATATAACCATCCCAATTTGCACCGCGATACCGGGATTGGAAAAAATCGACCATAGTGTCGTAATTGAGGGAAATCTGCGTTCTTTGCCGTCCCTGCGCCTCAAAATAACGATAAACTAGCTCTTGCGACGCTTCCCAGTCATTATTCCAGATACCTTCCGACTTGAGGCGGTCGAGGTCTTCCACCGTAGGACGAAAAGCGTTATTGGTAAAATGTTCTACCGTATCCGCGATCGCTCTGCGATAAGACCCTCCCACATCGCGCACGACGCCATCAATATCAAAAACCACAATCGGGGTCATTTGTTCCTTCCCTGTTTTAATCAACCGGCAATAGATACGATATAATAATAAGGTTGTAGAGTTGGAAAAAATCTGGGATAAACCCGGAGGTGTGCTTGTCGAAGTTCATTTTAAAGGTTCTCTGGCTAGAGAAGGATGTTGCGATCGCGGTTGACCAAGTAGTAGGTAAAGGAACCAGTCCTTTGACTAAATACTTTTTCTGGCCTCGAAATGATGCGTGGGAAGAGTTAAAAAATGAGCTGGAGTCCAAGCACTGGATTTCCGATATCGACCGCGTCGAAATGCTCAATAAAGCGACCGAAGTGATTGACTACTGGCAAGAGGAAGGCAAGCGCCGTCCCATGTCAGAAGCGCAATCTAAATTCCCAGAAGTGGCATTTACCGGCAGCAACTAAGCATCGCGCCGCCACAATTTGATAGTTTTATCCTTGCTGCCACTGGCAATAATTTGTCCGTTAGGGCTAACGGCAACAGTGGAAACCGCGTCTGAATGCCCAGCAAGGGTATCAATTTCTTTGCCAGTACTAACCTGCCAAAGTTTGACAGTTTTATCCCAACTGCCGCTAATCAAAGTCTCCCCATCCGCAGAAAAAACAACCGCCACTACAGACCAAGAGTGACCCAAAATCGTGCGAATTTCTTGCCCGGTTTTGAAGTCCCACAATTTAATTGTGTTATCACCGCTACCCGTGGCAAGAATATCCCCCTTGGGACTAAAAGCAACCGAAAAAACAGGCCAAGAATGCCCCGACAAAATTTGATGCGTCAATAATTCCCTATTTTGCCAATTCCACAACCGTACCGTTCTGTCAAAACTGGCACTAGCTAGATAACGACCATCAGGGCTAAAACTTACCGAAGTCACCTGCAATTGATGTCCAGCGATCGTGCAGATGGCCTTTTTTGCCTCCAAATCCCATAATTTAATCGTTTTATCCCAACTCCCACTAGCTAAGATCGGCACCTCGCCTCCTCTGATATCGCCGGAGAGGGGAGAAACTAACAATCCCGATACAGACGGATTTGATATTACTAGGGAGGGATCGAACTGCCCCCCCTTAGCAAGGGGGGGTTGGGGGGGGATCGGACTGAATATAACCGATTTAACAGGGCGGGAATGTTCGGATAAAGTACAAATTTCTTGATAAGTTTGTAAATCCCACAACTTAATCGTTTTATCATCGCTACCCGAAGCGAGAACAGTGCCATCCGGACTAAAAGCAACAGATTGAACGAAATTTGTATGCCCGAAGAGAGTTGCTATTACTTCCCCCGTTTCTATATGCCACAAGCGAATAGTTTTATCATCGCTACCGCTAGCTAAAATCTTACCATCGGGACTAATAGCAACGCAATTCACCCCTGAAAATAAACCCCTATGTCCAGTGAGAGTTCGCAGACATAGGGAATTTGAGATTTGAGATTTGAGATTTGAGATTTGAGTTTTTTTTCCCATTACTCTCAAGACTTCATCTGCCGATTGAAAGCGAAGCTGGGGGTCATTTTGTAGGAGTTTATCTAGGATGTGGGAGAAGCGATCGCTTATTTTATCCTGCAAATATTCTCCCCATATCCCTGGCGACAAATTAAACGGAGAAACCCCAGTAAACAGATAAAAACAACACACCCCCAAACTATAAAGATCGCTAGCAAAAACCGCCTTTCCCCGCAATTGTTCCGGCGCCACATATTCCGCACTCCCCATACCATTTCCAAAACCGACCAAGACAAACTTCCCTGACTTGTTTTCAACTCGAATAATATTTTCTGGTTTAATATCCCCATGAATAACATTATTGTCGTGAATCAACTTCAAAACGGGTAACAGATTATTCAACAAATTCCAAACTTGCGCCTCATTAAAAACGCCTTCTAACTCAACTACCTTAGCCAAATTAATCCCATCAACAAACTCTTGTACCAAATAAAAACTTCCATCTGCTTCAAAAAAATCTAACAGCGCCGGAATTTGCTGATGCTTGCCTAATTCCTTGAGTTTCCCTGCCAATATAGTTAGATCTATTTTTGCTTTATTTTCATCACAAAGCTGTTTAATAACACAACTTGAAGGCGGAGATTGAACTTCATCCACAGCGAGGAAAGTTTTACCAAATCCCCCTTCAGCAATTAATTGAGTGATGCGGTAACGATTTTTGAGCAGCATTACTCCCTCTATCTCTTCCTTCCTCTTCCCTCTGCGTCCTCTGCGTCCTCTGCGGTTCATTTAAATAGTCTTCAAAAGAAACCGGGTTTCTGGAAAAAACCCGGTTTCTGCCTCTATTATTGACGACTTGATGGAGGTTGACCGTTTGCTTTAGGTCGAACCTCAACCGGAAGAACCGGAGGTTTATCTAAAGTCGGAATTATTGCATCCGTACCCGATACATTTGGTACTTCCGGCGGCGTGCCGTTATGGGATTTTTCAGATTGATTCCACAACAGCATAGTTAACAAACCATCGACCAAACCTTGACCGCCATTGCTACCGTTAACCAACACATCGGGAATGAGACGCACCTGGCGATCGCCTACAATTTGCATCAACTGCATCGAAGTGTAACCTTGCGCCCCCAAAGCTTCCACCCCAGCGCGATAAGCTTCCGCCTTCGCATTTCCCGTAGCGCGAATAGCATCCGCTTCTGCAATAGCTTTAAGTTTGGTAGATTCTGCCTCACCCGTCGCTTGCTTAATATTGGCATTCGCTTTCTGTTCCGCAATGCTCACATTTTGCTCAGCTTCCACCATTTCTTGCTGAATATCCGCCAGCGCCGTTTCCCGCACCAGTAGCTGGCGTTGCTGTTGCGCCATCTGCTGCACTTCGTAAGTTTTGCGCTGTTCTTCCGCTAACTTCCTTTCCGTCAGCGTGTGCATTAATTCCGGCGGCGGTGTAATTAAACCAATCAAAGTATCCACCGCTTGTACGTCATAAGAACGCAACGCCGATTTTACATATTCTGCCGCTTCTGCTTGTCGTTCGCTGCGGGCAGTTAAGAAATCCAGAATCGTATATTCCTGTGCCGAATTGCGGAAATAATTCCCCACAATTGGACGCAAAACTTGATCTACCACATTTTGCATCGACCCCAAGCGGGAAATCACCTTTGGCGCATCCATCGCACCGATGTGGATGACTTGAAATACTTCTAAGTCGAAGCTAAACCCATCAAACGAAAGCAACTTCAACGCCGTTAAATTAGTATCGTAACCGTGACCGCCAGTAATGCGCGCCGTGAAGTTCAACACAATATTAGTCGTCGGCACCAATTCGACTTTCATCACTCGCGTATTCAGCGGATGTTTGCCTGGATAAAGCGGTTCCACCCACACACCTTTATGTCCAGTTTGGACTAAATGACCGTGAGTAAAAGCCGCACCGCTAATATCTTCCGATGCCATCCCCACAAAAGAAATTACCACCCCAACATAGCCGATGGGAATTTCCGTCATCGCTACTTGTTCAATTTGGACAAACCAAGGATTTAGGTTCCACGAACCAGACAATAATACCTGCTCTTGCAACCCTCTGCGTCCGCCGCCATTGATGAATTTTTGACCGTTTTGGAAGTTATCGTGTCCGGGAATAATTGGTCCGGCAATTTCGCCTTCATCAATGGGAATGCCGTCTAAAGTGGTAATAATTCCAACTCTATCGGGTGCGATGCTATGAATGTGCAAATGTTCCGGCCTCATGCCATGCTGATTCGCATTAGCTGCCGTAATCACCTTGAACAAAGCCGTATTGATGCGGTAAGTTCCAGCAGTTAGAATACCCAATTGTCGCCCTTTTTCCCCGCCATTGGTGAGGAATTTACGCGCATCTTGAAAATTGTCGCAATCTACTACTTTGCCCAAAATTCTTTCTAGGGGAATCGAAGCACCATCGGCGGCGACAACTAAGGCAATTTCCCCTTGGGGAACGACGGTTACCGATTCTTTACGCACAGCATATTGCCAAGGCCAATAGCCCCAATGCCATCCCGGTGCTAGGGTATCTGCTTGATAGCCAGCTTCCCCATTTAAAGCAATTAAACGTCCTGGAGGCATTCCGCGACCGGAAAGGGCAAATTTCTTTACAACTACACCAACTTCCCGTTCGCTAATCACCACGAGTCCGCCAAAAAATAGCGGCACAAATATAACAATACCGCCCACTACAACAATTGGGATTAGCGCCCAAGGTTCCAACACTTGCATCGTCTGAATTTGAGTGTTGTTGGTTACCAATGACACAGGTGTTGCGGGTTGTACCTGTTGGGCAACGATTTGTTTTTCGGGTATCTGATACTCGTTGCGGGATGCAGCATTGGCAGGGGTGAAAGAAGTTACTGCCATTGAAGCGAATACCGAGGCTGCCAATCCCAGCAGTTTACGGCTTTTTTTGAAACTTTTCATAAAAAAGACATCCCCCAAAGGGAGCAATGTGTATCTACACTAGCAATTCACTTTGGAGTTGACCGGGTTCGCAAACTTTCTTTGGATTGCAGAATTTCTTAACAATTGGTCTTGTGGGGCGATCGCTTCCGCTTCACGCGCAGCGTGCGGTCGGCATATCGCTTCCACAAACAACATCCGACAGAATTAGGTTTATATTAAGTTTGCATCGCCATCGTATCGGTCGGGGCGGGTTTATATAGAGTCTCTGTTGTCATCAGGAATTATCTGTAAAACCCGCCCCTACAAAAGCGATTCTCGCTGTTATGAGGTACAGCATCACTGAAGATGGGGAAGATGAAGAAATGGAGGAAGATGGGAAAAAATTGTACCCGTTAGGGTCAACGGGTGGGGAATGCCGACCAGCTAATAAAATGAGCGAAAGCGTTTCCGTATTATTTTTTAATAATACAGATTATAGCTAGATATTGCATAGCGCGATACAATAACTTTATGTTAATCACCTATCAGTTTAAAATTCAACCTAATGCTGAGCAGATTCTCCAGATGGAGAATTGGCTAGAATTACTTCGACGGCACTATAATTATGCACTTGGTCAAAGATTAGACTGGCTAAATAGAACTCGCTGTCAACTTGATAGGTGTAGCATTGTTTCATGTCCTATAGGAGAAATACCAGATCGCGTAGATTACTACAGTCAGCAATCAGCACTAAAGGAAACAAAAGTGCTGTTTCCTGATTACAAAGAAATTTATTCTGAAGTTCAGCAGATAAACCTACAAAGACGCCGACATTGCTTGGTGGAGATGGTTGGTTCCGGATCAGACAGGAAAAAGAGCAGGTCGTCCTAAGTTTAAAAAGAAGGGCGAAATGCGTTCCTTTGGTTTTTCTAGAATCAACCACCCTAAAGCTGCATGTTTCCTAGAAGGTTCTATATTAAGAATCCCTAGATTCGGTGAAATTCCAGTAATTGTTCATCGCCCCTTACCTGATGGCTTTACTCCTAAAACAGCTTCCATCGTCAAAAAGGCTGATGGATGGTACGTGTCTATTTCTCTAGAAGACGACAGCGTACCGTCTCCCAGACCAATGAATGAAGTTCAGACGGCTATTGGTGTAGATGTTGGGCTTAAGGAATTCCTAACCACTTCTGATGGCAACACTGTCCCAGTACAAAGGGTGTATCGGAAAGCTCAAGCATGTCTAGCGAGGCAACAGAGAAGTCTGGCTAGAAAAAAGCTTGGGTCTAAGAATGCCAAAAAGCAAACAGAAAAGGTAGCCAAAATTCATCAACGGATAGCCAGACAGAGAGAAGATTTCCAATACAAGACAGCTTATAACTTAGTCATAAATTATGACTTAATTGCCGTAGAAAATTTACAAATCCGGAACTTGGCACGAAACTCCAAGCTAGCTAAATCCATCTACGATGTAGCCTGGGGAAGATTCATCAGCATCCTAGAAGCAGTGGCAGTCAAATGCGGCGTATGGGTTGTTAAGGTAGCTCCTCACGGAACTTCAGTAGAATGCTCAGGATGTGGTCACAAAGTTCCTAAAACCCTGTCAATCCGCCTTCATCAATGCTCGAACTGTGGATTGCAGATAGACAGAGATGAGAATGCTGCAAAAAACATTCTTGATAGAGCATTAAATGCCGTGGGTCTCATGGTGTCAGCTTGTGGAGGGTTAGAGGTTGCTCACCCTAAGAAGCAGGAAGCTCCATCTGCGAAGAGGAGAAGCCCCCGTTATACTCGCAAGAGTTAACGAGGGAGAACGTCACATTGGATAAGTTTTAAACCTGAACCATGCCGCCAGCAGCTTGAAATCGGGCGCGGGCGCGCTTCATAGCTTGCGTTGCCTGAATTTGCTCTTGACGGTTACCACCAGCTTGAACTTGGTTGTAACGTTCTTGAGCTTGAGTATATTCAGCACGAGCTGCATCCAAATTAATCGCATCGCTGCGTTCGGCAGCGTTGACCAAAATGGTCACTTCGTTGCTTTCCACTTCTGCAAATCCGCCCATTAAGGCAATAGGAAACCAATCCTTGCCTGTGCGGACGCGCATGACGCCGATATCCAAAGCAGTCAACAAAGGTGCGTGACCGCTGAGGATACCGAGTTGCCCTGTCGTACTGGGCAGAATAATTTCCTCGGCATTCGAGTCCCAGACAGTTTTGTCTGGAGCAATTACGCGAACTGTTAGAGTCATCTCGATTTCTGTCCTTTGGTAATAGGTAATAGGTAATGGGTAATGGGTAATTGGTAATCGCAATAGTTCTGCCAATTCCCAATTACCAATTCCCAATTACCAATTACTTAGCTTTCAGCTTTTCAGCTTTAGCCAGCGCTTCGTCGATGCTGCCGACCATGTAGAAAGCTTGCTCTGGCAGTTCGTCCAATTCACCGGAAAGAATCTGCTTAAAGCCTTTAATCGTATCGTCCAGCTTCACGTATTTGCCGGGAGAACCCGTAAATACTTCTGCTACAAAGAACGGTTGAGACAAGAAGCGCTCGATTTTGCGCGCGCGAGCAACGATTAGACGGTCGTCTTCCGACAATTCATCCAAACCGAGAATCGCGATAATATCTTGCAGTTCCTTATAGCGTTGCAGCGTCGATTGGACGGAGCGAGCGGTGCTGTAGTGGTCGTCGCCGACGATATCCGGTTGCAACATCGTGGACGTAGAGTCTAACGGATCTACAGCGGGATAAATCCCCTTCGCCGCCAAACCGCGAGATAGTACGGTTGTTCCGTCCAAGTGAGCAAACGTAGTTGCTGGTGCGGGGTCGGTCAAGTCGTCCGCAGGTACGTAAACCGCTTGAATCGAAGTAATCGAACCTTCGTTCGTCGAGGTGATGCGCTCTTGCAACGCACCTACGTCGGTTGCCAAGGTTGGCTGATATCCTACCGCAGAAGGCATCCGACCGAGTAGTGCGGATACTTCCGAACCTGCTTGTACGAAGCGGAAGATATTATCGATGAACAACAGTACGTCTTGCTTACTAACATCGCGGAAGTATTCTGCCATTGTCAGCGCTGACAGACCGACGCGCATTCTCGCTCCTGGTGGTTCGTTCATCTGACCGTAAACTAGAGCGATTTTCGAGGCGTTGAGGTCATCTTTATTAATAACCCCAGACTCGATCATTTCGTTGTAGAGGTCGTTTCCTTCGCGAGTGCGTTCGCCCACGCCGCCGAATACTGACACACCACCGTGTTGGGTAGCGATGTTGTTGATCAGTTCCATCATAATGACGGTCTTGCCAACGCCTGCACCGCCAAACAGACCGATTTTGCCGCCGCGCCGGTACGGAGTCAGCAAATCGATCACTTTAATACCAGTTTCAAAAACGGAAGGCTTGGTTTCCAGATCGGTGAGTTTGGGTGCTGGACGGTGGATGGGGAAGGTTTCTGTAACGTTTACTGGACCCTTGTTATCTACAGGTTCGCCCAGTACGTTGAAAATACGGCCTAAAGTAACAGTACCAACTGGCACGCTGATGGGAGCGCCCATGTCTACCACTTCCATGCCGCGAACTAAGCCATCCGTAGTACTCATAGCAACGCCGCGGACTTGATTATCGCCCAGCAGTTGTTGCACTTCACAGGTGACGGACACGTCTTGTCCGGCTTCGTTTTTGCCTTCGATCTTCAATGCGTTGTAGATTTGGGGCATTTTGCCCGTGGCAAACTCTACGTCTACCACGGGGCCGATGATTTGGGTAATACGCCCGATGTTTTTGTCTGTGGTGGCTACCATGCTGTGCCTATGTGTCAGAAACGGGTGTCAGAAACGGGAGTTGGTGCAATACAAAACTGACTCAAATTGAGCTTGACTCTTCTTTGACGTTTGCTTCCTGCTTCCAACAAGGGCGTCGGCTCCTTTTTGTCCACAGGCGTAAATTCCGCGCTTGCGGCACGTACTCTTAACATTTAGCAATGCTATTTTTTAGAGTACCACTGAAGGGGTACGATGTTTGGCGGCTTACGCGATCGCTTTGGGGAATGCTCTGCGCCACAGCGACACCCTCTGCCCTAGAGCATCCTATCCGTCACAAAACGCCTCAGCCCCAACCTTGCCCGATGTGTCGGGAAAAGCGATCGCACACGCCCAAAACAATAACTGCCTTGTCTCGGAGGAGACAAAGCAGTCAAAAATTTGGTTATCCTAACAGCTAAGGTTATTTTTTCACAGGGCGAGTTGTTGACGGTATGAGCGATCGCACAAAAGCGAGAAAGCTTACCTCGGCGCGGCTCGCATTTTTTCGTGCTGTTAGTACCATAGTCTTTGGTTTTACCTTAGCAGCGATTAACCATTCGCTTTCTGTTGTTGAAAGCGCTTAAGTGTCGAACCTGCACCCATCGCACCGAAAGCTAATAGACCCAGTACAGAAGCAGGTTCGGGAACAGAAGTAGGTTCGGGTATGTCCAAAGTTGTCTGAGACACGGACGGAATCAAGCTAACTGGTTGAAACACAGAGGTTCCAGACTGCCCGTTAGATAGCGTCGCTGTGAATTTTGCCCCCGCAAGGCCAAAATCTATACCAGGGTCAAACGGGTCAAGGCCAAAAAACGACGACCCTACCCGATCGGTGTCTATGCCAAAACGTAAGAATTCACCCGCAACGAACGCCCCGTCTGCCAAGGTTACAGTCAGCATTTTGTTGGAATTGCTCAGAACGCTAGAAAGAATGTCGCTAGCTGCTACACCGCTAGATGGACCTAGCGCAAACGGAAATGGAGTAATGTCAAACGAAGCATTGGAATCGGGACTGAGGTCGATGGAAAACGATTTGATAAACGTACCAACAGAACCTTGATCGAAGGAAACGCCAAAGAAGCTGTTCCGGTCCACAGCGGTATTAATCCCTGAATCCAAACCTCTTGTTTGGGCAGTAATACTTGCTGCTTGTGCCACTTCTCCTGTTACTAGAGCCATCAATGCCGAGCCAGCTAAAGTTGTAAATAGAGCTAGGGTTTTCACGAGTTTCATCGAATTCATTCCTTCAAACAGTTAAATGTTGAGCGCTTCGCGCTTAGTTGACATGCCAAAATCGATATCGAGTTCGCGAAGAAAAGCGAATCCGTATTTCTTACGGTTGCTTTGTCAACGCATGTAGATGCTTAAAACTTGTTCGCTTCCAGATTAATTATTTAGTTAATCTTCCCTGACAAAACTTACGAAAATTTACTGTTCGTACCGACATAAAGTCAGTATTTCATTCCCCCCAGGCGTCAAAAATTTCGTTAATTCTTGACTCTGTTCAAATCTTTCACACTTATAACTTTGCCAGATTCACCGAACGTTCGCAAGCCTTTCAATTAATATTTATCAAAATAATATAATTTACGGGTAACTTTGTGAAGGTTTGATTAAGTCAATTGACTAAAGCAACCCCAGGTTTCGCGCCGGTAGATTTCTCGCTTTGAAAACCCTATAAGGCGATGCAGTTAGGCAATCTTTCTGGCAAAAAAAGCCGAATTTTCAGAGTTATTACTGAGGTCATTTTAATTCTGTGGATGCATATGTTTTTGCCGACACCGTACAAATAAGTAGTTAGGTTGTTAGTAAGTAAAATTTTATACTAAAATCCAAGTAAGATAACTGAGTCGGCGCTTGGGGAGCGATAGGCAAGGACGGGCACGCACTGGCGATCTGCTCACGAAAATGCGATCGGCAATCTTCCCTAGCATCCCAGCTGGCAAAAAATTGCCGTGTCTCCACAGGAAAACACGGCGATCGGATCTGCGTTGCTGTTGGCGTAAAAGTAGGGAACATCAATCAGCTTAGCTGCTAACTCCAAGGTTTTCGGTCGCCGTGCCCCTACTATCTGCGTTGCTGTTGGCGTCAAACCAGGGAAGTAGGGAACATCAATCAGCTTTGCTGCTAACTCCAAGGTTTTCGGCCGCCGTGCCCCTACTGCCTTGCTGTTTGGGTAAAACCAGCAAAGTGGCGCCCATTGCACCTAATGCGATCGCACCCAACGCAGAAGAAGGTTCCGGAATCGATACTTTCGGTTCTCCAATCGATACATCACTTGGAATAACCTCCTGAATGCTTCCAAAGGTCATGTTATCGAAGGCAAAAAAGTCGCCTTCTCCAGTAGACATGTCAAATAACACGCTGGTGAAGTATTCATCTGGGTTGTTGGCAATTATCCCAAAGTAAAGCACCGAACCATCAGTACTCCCAGAGCTACCAATCGTTTTGGGGATAGTCACTTGTCGAGTGCTGTCGCCTATAAGATTCAGGACGAGTTGACCCCCAAAATCGCCAATGTCTATGCCGTAGAAGCCGAAAGCCGCTACTCTTTGATTGAAAGTAATAACACAAGTTGCTAGTTATCTCAAACCTGGAGCTAATGGCTAGTGTTAGGAAAAATGCTGTATTAGCAATTAGCAATTAGCAATTAGCAAGTTTATACAGCAAGATCAGGACTTACGCACGAAGATCCTATCACCACAGTTTCTACGTAGATCTCTAGTTGCCAAACCAACGATTTTTCATAGAAACCCGGAATATGCGCCTAAGTCCCGACGATCTTCAACCTTAAACCAACGTATCTGTGTTGCTGTGCTACTACCCCGTGCTGTACACAACTGAAAATCCCAGTAGGTGAGCGAATCCCTAATGACCTTTGAAGACGCTCTGACAAAGGAGTTGGGGAGACGCTAAGAGTGTACCATTCTCAAGTGAGAAGCTCCCGGTCTGAGCCTCCCGAATTTAAACGCGCTCTTATGAAGAAAATTGTTCCTTGTTGGAATCCCCTGGCTCCTACCATGAGGTGTCCCCGCGTCCCCATGTCCCCGCGTCAGGAGCATCCTCTTGAAGCCCAGTCTACTGGTGGCGCTGCGGTTTGCGCTTGAGTCTGTTGGCGACACCCATTGCGCCAAACGCCAATAAACCCAAGACCGAAACAGGTTCGGGGACTTGCTTGACCTCAACCTCATCTAGGCGAAAGTAAGCTGCACCAGCTTTGAAGGGACTGTTGGTGGGAACGATGCGGAGCGAGTACTGTCCCGCTGCGAGATTGAACGCACCTTTACTAACCAAGGGATCTGCGAAGCAGATATCGGGGTTGTCCCCGCAGTAGCCTCCCCTAGAGGGGGTGGAAGTTGCTCCAATCAAAGTATTAAAGTTGAAGATACTGAACGCATCACCTCGGGAAAAGGCATCGGTTACTTTTAAAATAGCTCCAGCTGCTCCAACTTCAAATTCCCAAGGCGAAGCGCCTGCGAACACCGAGTTTCCCGCTGAACTTGGGGTACACACAGGACCATTAGGATCGGCTGGGTTGCAACCTCGGGCATCCTCTCCTACCTGACCAAAACTGAATTCATACCAAGGTCCGCCGAAAGCGATATTGCTTTGCATCCCTGGTGTCTGAGCAATAGTTAGTAACTCTGACTCTGGTGTCGCTGCGAATCGCGCCAAAGAAATATTTGCTTCTCTACTTTCAGGTAAATCTAAACTTTGTCCGTTCAATGCAAATGCTTCTGCCTTAGCTGTTACTCCCAGAGCGATAAATACACCTCCAGCAGTAGCCATTAATAACTTTTTCATTACGGTTGAGATTGCCATAAAACTCATTCCTACCTCTAAACAGGTCGATATTGACAGTGGGAATGAGCCTAACTAACTAGGGCTTGCGTAGCTATTGAAAGTTGCTCCACTCACTTCGCTTGCCGCAGGCGTTTTGTAGCTCTGTCTCACGACCGATTGCGAAAATTTTGGGATCCGTAGATGCTAAAAACCTGTATACTCGTAAGATTACTTAGTTTGTTAATCTTGCGCTCATTTTCGAGTTCTCACTAAAAACAATTTGCCACATCTGCTTCAGTCCTGTCCCTAGTTTTAGGGCATCTTTACCAAAAAGTTTAATAAAACTGACCTTTGTGAAGGTTAAATAAAATTTTTGCACCAATAATTAAATCGTCGCTACAGGATTATACGAAAGCTCCCGCCCTAGAAAGTTTCCTTTCTGAATCGCCTCTTCATTTAAAAAACACAATTCACTCGTTTTTGTAAATTTTTTGTGAAATCTGAGAAAAAAGTGATTTAGATAACATTATTATGCGGCAAGTTGGGTATAATACCTGGTCTTACGTTTGAAAGCGCGGTTTGGCTGAGAACTCACACTGAGGCGATCGCCACCCATCAATGTCAGTTTTGGCACAGCGTTCCTGACTCTGAGCCGATTATTTCCGTTTCAGCAGAAGATGGTAACCTACCCCAAGGACACCAAAGGCTAACGTAGCTAACGCAGAATTCCCTTCTGGAATCGCCTTTGGCGGTGATGGTGGCCCAATCTTAACTCTGCCAATACTTAGGTTATCGAAACCGAAAAAATCCCCCGTTTTTCCAACGTTACCAAAGATGACTTCGGTGAAAAATTCAGAGGCAGTTTGGGCAATGACACCAAAATAAAGTACCGAACCATCTTGGCAGTTAACCGAGCCATTTGGGCAATTGGGGGTGCTGGGAATGGTGAGCGTCGTGGCAGTGGTATTGTTTTTGAGCGTCAGGGTGAGATGACTGTTAAAATCGCCGATATCGGTAGCGTAGAAACCTAAAGCTGCCACTGGCTGTTCCAGAATAATCGAAAAATTACTAAAAGTGTCCCAATACTTTTTGCCCGAGAGCGGGTAACGTCCCGCTCCATTAGTACCCGTAGGGAAATTCCTGATGCATCCTTTTCCTTGAAGAGTTATGCTGTCTGTCTTTGAGATGTTGACAAATAGATCGTCATAGCATCCGGATCTGATATTCTCGAAGTCTTCGGTTTTTACATCCACTAGGTGAGATAGAAAGCGATTGCTCGCTGCATCCGCATTTGGACGGTTAACCAAGCGAGTATCTTTACCTAAGCCCGCGTCTTGACCGAAGAAAATTTGCAAAGCCCCGACGGGTGTTGGGCTCCAATTTACAGCCACAACTGCGCTCAATACCATCAAGGATTGAGGGAGTAATTTCTTGACAGGCTCAGAGTTAGCCATCAAAATTTCTCTCCTAAAAAACGCATGTTACCGCCGGAAAACCGCTGAAATTGAGATTTTTTGCCTTAACGGCTTGTCAATATCGCTCAATTATAAGTATATCTTCATGAAGTTTTTAATCTGGTGGAGTTTAAAAATCGGGATTTATATGTAAAAATTTAGCCGATGGGGCACGCCACTAGCCGATTATTCCTACGAAAATTTACGTAAACATTACATAGACAATTTCATAAAAAATAAAAAAAACGCCAAAAGCTTTACCAGATATAGGTTTTAGACCATACTATAGCATAATGGTTTTATGAAGATGGGATAAAGCACAGTCAAATTTGACATCCTGCCTACCCTACTTCGCTGAGGGTAGGGTACCCTGGGAATTGCTTCTTAGGTTTCCTGGTTCTCGGACACTTATCTAGGTCAATCACCCCCGACAGTACGTCTCCCCAGGCAATTTCTGGCACTGCAAGACCTGCAGCTACACCTCGAATCATGACAACCTGTGCAGCAGCAACATCTCGGTCAGTCGTATATCCGCACACCGGGCAATGGTGGATTCTTTGGAGTAATATCATGTCCGGTTGCATCGGTAGCGTTAGGCTAACAGGTCAGCAGGTGAGCAGGTGAGCTATTGAGCAGGTGGGAGGAAAAAAACAGCTTTTCGCACAATCAACTATATACAACCGATACCTAAGGACATGATATAAGTCCTTTTTGCCCGTATGAAGACCACATCGGGGACACTGTTGAGATGTATTTAGGATCTACTTACGTAAAGTAAACTTGCTGCTTCCAACACACCCATTGCAGGATATTAATGAACGCATCCATTGCCAGCATCTAGAGTGTGCTTTGAAAGCATCCCTTTTGCCCATGCTTTAAAATTCAGGTCTTCAACAAAAACCATTCCTGCATTTTGGGTTAAGTGATGAGCCAAATTAAAGTGAAAATCTTTCCGATTGTCATGAACTCTCTGGTGCAATCTAGCAATCTTTAATATCATGTCCAGTAGCAATGGTTGTGTAACTGCTAATAGCTAATCGCTAATGGAGCAATCAGGAAAAATACTATATTAGCAATTAGCAAGCTTGCAATTAGCCATCCATACACTACCGATCTCTCGCGGACATGATATAAGTTGAGTTTACGCCAATTATTAGACCCTTTTTTCTTGTGACTCAGTCTGCGTTGTAGCAATTTAAGCTTACGGTGCAACTCATTAAAGAATCGAGGTGAGCGCGATTAACTCACCATCGGAAGTTGCTAAAAACTTTTGGATCCCTAAGTCAATCCCAACAGGATGACCATGAGGCGTTGCATCAGGTACTTGCACATCACACTGCAATGACAGCATGGCAAAGTACCCAGAGGCTTTCTTCACTATACGAACCTGCTTAAGCTTGAACCCGTCAGGAACTGGGCGAGACAACCGTATCTTGACCCAACCCAGTTCTGGCAGCTTGATTAAGTCTCCCTTGACGGGGTTGGTCTTAAACTGAGGAAACACACGCATAACGCATTCTCCCCTGCTTCTTGAACAGGACTTACGCACCACGATCCTATCACCAAAGTTTCTTGCTGCGATCTCTGGTTCCCTTTCCCAAGGATTTTTCATAGAAACTTTGGTGTTTGCGTAAGTCCTGTTGCATCTGGGAAAACCCATTCCTTTCCGACTCATATCAAGAACCCCTGTCTCAATTTTTATCAAAAAATGTTGGAAAAATTGAGCGTTTACTGATTTTAGTTCAGGTTTTTTCCGGTAATCAGTTAAAGATTTAGCTGGTTTTACATAATTTGGGTATGGTTCATCACCAGGGATTATATACTCAGAAATTAGACCGCAAGCGTTCACCTCTGACTTACGATAATTGAGCCATTCTTTACGTTCGCGTAGAGCATAAGTCCAGACTTTACGGCAAACATTCAAGTAATGCTCAATGGCTGTTATTTGTTGCGTTGTTGGCTCAATTTTGTATTCGTAGGTTAATGTCAACACTTGTCTCACATGGTTGTATACACGATCGCATATCTAAATGTAGAACCAGGCAGAGTGTTGGTAAATTTTGAGCGAGTGCGGTCTTGGGGGAACCCCAAGTGGAGCATCTCGCGTGCAGGGATTGACTTGCCAAAATTTACTTGGGGGAGTCCATGTACCTCCGGCTGATCTCCACTTCGTTCCGATTGAAGCCGGAGTCCTATAGCTCCCCCAGATCCCCACGTTTCGATAGAGGAGATGAGAAAGAAAAGGGAGAGGGGGAAAAATTTAGGGGTTTTTTCTGCGCCATAGGAGCGATATTTTTGAACCTTTCTTCTACTTACCCAGTCTAAACAAAATCAGAAATCCCGCTCAGGGTGAGGAAAACCGAGAGGTGTCAGTCATACCAGAGGTAGATACATCAGCCCCACAGCAGTCCGACTCCTACCTAGTCGAACAATGCTTGCAGGGCAACCAGGATTGTTTTCGAGAACTCTACCAGCGCTACCAACAGCGAGTCAGGTACTCGCTGTACCGGCTGTGCGGGGCATCGTTGCTCGACGATCTGGTGCAAGAAGTTTTTTTGCGAGTTTGGAAAGGATTGCCCCATCTGCGGCAGGCGGCGCAATTTTCTACCTGGCTATATCGCATCACTTGGAACGTAGCTTCGGATCGGCGGCGGCAGTTAGGGCAACAGCGCTGCCAAGAGGCAAAACTGATTGGCGATCGCGCCAAGCTATTCCCTGCCCCTGACTTGATGCACCTGCACTATCTTGACCTGGTACAACGGGGACTACAACAGATCAAACTCGAGCATCGTGCCGTACTGGTACTGCACGACCTAGAGGAACTACCTCAAAAAGAGGTAGCTCAAATTTTGGGGATTCCAGTCGGGACGGTGAAGTCTCGCCTGTTCCATGCCCGTGCAGCCATGCGGCAATTTTTAGAGGCACAAGAAGTAGAATTATGAGTCAGCCGCCAACAGATAGCGATCGCTTGGTAGATTTTTTGCGGCAACATCGCCCAATCCCTCCATCCCCTCCACCGGATTTGGAGGAACGGATTATGACTGCCGTAGCAGCTTCGCCCCATGCCAAAATTTTCCCCCACCGGCGTCTTTGGCTGATACCGTCAGCCATTGCCGCTAGCTTGTTGATTGCTTGGGGAAGCACAAGTCTGCTGATGCAGCCAAAACCTTCGGCTGCGGAACTAGCCAGTCTGGAAGCATTTCTAGAAAACACCTGGGAGGATGTTAGGGGTAGCAGCGAAGCCAGCGATACAGAACTCGATGAGTTTGACCCAAGCAATTGGAGCAATTCCGATCAAAGGAGATAACTTCTATGTGGCTGCGTTTAGCTTTTGTGGTAACTGTTTTGAGCGTTACTCTAGATGGTGCATCTACCTTAGCCGTACCAGATCCCTTATTGCCGTTAGCCATCGCCCAGAACGAAGGAAGAGCAAATCGACCCGATCGAGGGATGCCTCGCTGGATTGGACAATTAAACCTGACGCCGGATCAAATGCAGCGGATGCAGGCGATTCGCCAAGTCTACCAAAACCAAATCTCCCAACGCGCTCAAGCTTTGCGCCAAGCTGAAACCGAATTGACTGGTTTAATCGCCAGTAACGCCGATTCAAACCAAATCCGCGCTAAACACAATCAAGTTCTATCCTTAAGACAGCAGCTGGCTCAGGTAAGATTTGAAAGTATGCTGGAAATGCGAGAAGTCCTGACCCCAGAGCAACGCCGTCAACTGGCCCAACGCATGACCCAGGGACGGCAAAATTTCCGCCACCGCAGGATGAGATGAGGCTTCTGATGCGGGTGAGCAAGTGTGCAGGTGAGAATGTACGTTCAAATTTTTCTCTTGCCCCCCTGCACCTAGACCTCTGCCCCTCTTGCCCCTCTTGCCCCTCTTGCCCGTCTTGCCCCTTTTGCCCCTCTTGCACACCTGCACACCTGCACAAGTTGCCCACCTTCCCCCATGCCCCAAGCTTTCATTTATCTGCACGGATTTGCTTCCAGTCCCCAGTCGGCTAAAGCCGAATATCTGCGCTCGCGCTTTTGCGATCTACAAATTCCCCTGCCACTTCCCGACCTCAATCAAGGCGATTTTTCCCACCTCACCATCACCCGACAGCTGCGTCAAGTCGAAGCAGAATTTCCACCCCCACCCACGCCAGTGACTATCATCGGTTCGAGTTTGGGGGGTTGGACTGCAACCATACTGGCACAGCGACAACCCCAATGCCAGCGTCTGGTACTGTTAGCCCCAGCGTTGCAATTTCTCTCCCATTGGTTGCCCCGCTTGGGAGAACAAACCCTAAACCAGTGGCAAAGTGAGGGATATCTGTCGGTTTATCACTATGGAGAGAAGCGTTCCCTTCCCTTAAGTTACGACTTCATCCCAGACGCCCAAACCTACCAAAACGAACCACTCAACCGCCCGATTGATACATTAATTCTGCACGGCAGTCAAGATGAAGTTATCCCGATCGAAACCAGCCGCAATTTCGCCTCTGGGCGTCCCTGGGTCAAATTGATCGAACTCGATAGCGATCATTCCCTGGGAAATGTCCTGCCGGAAATTTGGTCAGCTATTGTGGCGTTTTGCCAACTTGCTGGAAAATAAAATACATGCTGCCATATATTCGCTCAGACCTAGCCCAACTGACTGCCTACACCCCCCATCCGGGCGGTATTTCGGGAGAACCCGTCCAATCCCACATGTTGGATCGGTTGGATACTAATGAAAGCCCGTTTGATTTGCCGGTCGAATTAAAACAAAAGCTGAGTTTGACTTTTGAGCAAATAATTGAAAGCAACCGCTATCCAGATGGGGCTTATATTGCACTCAAGCAAGCGATCGCCGACTATGTCAACGAGTCTGGTTCCCCAGCACAAGTCATGCCGGATTGGATTTCCGTCGGTAATGGCTCTGACGAATTGATTCGCTCGGTGTTAATTGCTACCTGCTTGGGGGGAGAAGGGTCGATCCTAGTTGCCAATCCCACCTTCTCAATGTACGCAATTTTAGCTCAAACTTTGGGCATCCCCGTAGTATCGGTAGGTCGCTCGGCAGCTAACTTTGAAATTGACCTAGCCGCAGCTCAAAAAGCCATATGCACACCCGACGCTGGCGCGAACGCACAAACTGAGAATCCGCCGATTCGAGTTGTTTTCGCGGTTCACCCCAATTCCCCTACCGCCAATGCTTTGACCGCAAACGAGTTAGACTGGCTCAAAAGTTTACCGGAAAGCATATTGGTAGTGATCGACGAAGCTTATTTTGAATTTAGCCAAAATACGGTTGTGGGCGAATTGTGTCGTCGTCCCAATTGGGTAGTATTGCGGACATTTTCCAAAGCATTTCGCTTAGCCGCCCATCGAGTAGGATATGCGATCGCCCATCCCGAATTGATCGCTGCTTTAGAAAAAATTCGCTTACCCTATAACTTGCCCAGCTTTTCCCAAGCGGCTGCAATGGTAGCACTTTGCGAGCGAAAACAGTTGCTGGCATCTGTGAGTCAAATACTAGCCGAAAGAGAGCAGTTAATCGCCAATTTAGCCCAATATCCAGGGATTAAAGTTTGGCCTAGTGCCGCTAATTTTATTTTCCTGCGACTTGGTGCCGGGGGCGAAAACGATCTGGCGCAGCGACTGAAAGCGCAAGGAACCCTAATCCGGCATACAGGTGGAGGATTGCGCCTGACAGTGGGGACGAGCGAGGAGAATCAGCGCTCGCGCGCTCGCTTGCAAGCTGCTTTGACCAGCAGTCACCGCTCATCTTCTGCTGCCATCTGAATCCCCACCAGTACGACGCACCATATGAACCGTTTGTGGCAAGACACCCACTAAGCGAGCAAAAGCCTCATCTGGCATCATAGCCACCGTCTGGGAATCAAAAAACGCTTCAAACTGAGTCAGAATTTTCTGCGCTCGCTGGATTGGCTGTGGTTCATCGGTCACTTGTTTGGTAAATCGAATCCACTGTCGCCGAATCAAATAAGCTTTCTGGCGATCTTCATCGGATTCTGGTTCGAGCAAAGAAAAATTTCCCACCGGAAGTACCCGCTGACAAGCCATGTCAAACGAGCCACCAACCGCCGATCCAGGTCCAGCAAACTCGGCGTGGAAGTCCTTATAGAGGATCAAACCATTCCGCTTGCGGGCGTTGACTATCATCAGTTTGCCACGTTGCAGCTCAGTTAAAATATCGGAGCCGTTTGGATGTTCAATCTCTTGTTTCATCAAAAAAATGCGCGGCGGATACACCTTCGATCTTAGCCTCCCGGTATATCACTCGGTGGAGCCTGCAAGCGTTTGTGCAGCAGAAGACGGCGGGGTTTCCCCAACAACAGAGAACCCCAACTGCCATCGCTCCGGTGCAATCGGTAGCCTAATTTAAAATAGAGGCTTCGTGCTTGATGGTTGTTTTCCAACACGTGGAGGTAGAGATCCTGGAAACCCCATGCCAGCGCAATGCTTTCGCACTTTAGCAGCAATTGCTTCGCAGCTCCTTGGCGGCGGCAATCTTGATGCACTGCCAAATTAGACAGGTAGGGGTATTGGCAGGAATTGGCAAAAGGCCAGGGATAGTTTGAGCGCAGCGCCATTTCCACCGTTCCTGCGGGGTAATCCCAGGAGTTAGGGCGAACTGTTGCGGCAACTACGGCTACCAAACAAATGTAATGGGGCGAAGCTTTGGTGAGTCGATTGCGGATATCTTCGTAGATACCCAAGCGCAACACAGGATAAATCCAACCATTGATACCGGCACGGGAGTGAAAGCTATCGGCAAGGATTTCGGCAAGCGCGGTCAAATCCTTGGGGGTAGCCGCACGAATATGGAACTGGGAGGCACTGCGCGATTGTGGAACCATTTCTTGCTGGTGCTGTTTTGAGAGCCTGATTGACACTTTGCCACCTGAAGGTGCGGGGATACTTAAGACATTACAGTCTTAATATCCTGACAACTCAGGAAACCCTAGCGCCATCCTTCTGACATTAGGCGATCGCATATCCTAATGTTGCAAAGGTGCTATACAAAACTTGGCTAAACTTATCTAAGCTTCACCATTCAACTAGAAGTAATTTCTAGAGGGTCTGCTTAGAGCTTCCACCAAGGGAGTCGGCGAAAACAGTCAAGAGGCGTAAATTCTGATCAGCCACTTCCTATTTTTTCCAGCCGATATAACAATTGTTTTTGCAGCTTTTAGCCATTGTTCAACCATTATTTTCAGCCTATTTAACCAATCTTGGTCAAACTATCCACCTTTTTATAGGCTGGCTAGTTTTGCAGCGCAGTGACTGGGTTACAAACCAGAATATTTTAAGCCTTGGTTTTCGGCCAGCTGGTAAATCTAGCATAAAATTACAACAAGGTCAATATTATCGCCATAAATAACTATGAGTAACTAGAGTAAAGTATTTGGCTATTTAGTCAAGCTCTCCGCGGTCGTCAACTTTCCCCCAGTCCGGGGGTAGGGTTTAACGTCTTGTACTGACTCAAGCAATTTTAGCACAGTTGCTGTGAGCAAATACCCGACGAAATCGTTGCGGCAAGCACTACCCAGCTTCAGCTACCCCGCCCGTCCATAGGGACGGGGATTGTCAGAGGTAAGTATGAAAAGGCAAGTGTTTGAAGCACCCTCCCCGCCCTGTTTCGCTGAGGACGGGGGATCTGGCAGAAAGAACGATCGCTATCGTCAACAAGCGTGGCGCTCCAAATGTTAGAAAGGTTTGTGTGCTGGGTAAGCTTAATAAGTAAACAAGGTTGACAATGGTCTCTTAGGCTTGCTCCACACAAGTAACGCGATCGCATTTTTCTGTCGTGGGAAGTACTCCAGCTTGAGGCGAGCATACCAATGGCTTTTTAGCTACCCTGTGGCAGCGAAGACGCCGCGATCTGCTGGCACCCACTTGCGAGCGCACCTTATAAGCAGGCTTTTTGGGTGCATCTGTCTGCCAAATGAAAAAACGGGGTGTACTGCCAACAACTGTCACAATGGTTTTCAAGGGATGGGCAGATTATACAACATCAAATCACAGCAGGGATCGCTCTATCAGTTTATCATCCGTGGATGTAACCTTTTGCCCTTTAGTTTGAACCAGACGTTTTTCACCCAGAGGGTCAACAGCAGCAGGAGAGCGGTGGATGACATCTCAAAACTTTAGCAAGCCGAAAATTTTGGTTGTCGATGACGAACCAGATAATCTCGACCTGCTATACCGCACGTTCTATCGCGAATACCAAGTGTTGCGGGCGACTTCGGGGGCAGCAGCACTGGAGATTTTAGCGAATCAAAGGGATATTGCCGTAATTATCTCAGATCAGCGGATGCCCCAGATGAGCGGCACCGAATTTTTGAGTCTGACTGCTACCCAATATCCAGATATTATCCGGATTATTTTGACTGGCTATACGGATGTAGAAGACCTGGTAGACGCAATTAACTCCGGGAAAGTATTCAAGTTTGTCACCAAACCCTGGGAAGCGGAAGAACTTCGGGGAGTGGTGCAACAAGCTTTGGATACCCACAATGTTTTGAAAGCGCGCACGCGGGAGTTGTGCCGCACCCTGCGCCAGGAATCTTTGCTCAATACAGTTACCAATACTATCCGCTCGCGCACCGACTATCGGGAAATCCTGCAAACGATCGCCAACACAGTTGGTCACATGCTCGAGGTGGATGCTTGTATTATCCGTCCCTTCCAAGACGACCAGATGGTTAACCAATGGTTTGTTTACCAAAAGCCCCAAGGCAAACCCAAGCAAACCGAACCAGAACAAACATCATTGCCGGTTTTAGCGCAAACTGTTTGGGAGGTGGGCGACGTGCAGGTGATTGTTGATGCGACTATGGATGAGCGCATCCAGGGGGAGACGATCGAACTACAATTGCGATCGCGCGCCTACCAAACCGCTAATATTCGCTCTTCCCTTGTAGTACCCCTCATCTGCCAACAGGAATTAATGGCAGTGATGGCACTGCACCAGTGCGGCACTTTCCGCCAGTGGCAAGACGATGAAGTCCAACTCGCGTTTATGGTCGCAGATCAAGCTGCCCTGGCGCTTTCCCAAGCACGCGCTTACGAACGCTCTCTGGCGATGGCAAAACGGGAAGCTTTAATCAACAGCATCACCCGCGCCATTCGTTCCAGCCTTAACCCCCAGGATATCTTTGCCGCGATTACTTACGAATTGGGGCAAGCTTTACAAGTGGATGGCTGCGCGCTGTCCCTGTGGACTGAGTCGGATGAGTATGTCCAGTGCGTCGGATTGTACGATAAAAATTTTGCAGTTTCGGTGATGAGTTGCGATGTGGAAGAGGCAACTCCAAAGACGCCAAAATCTCCACACATGTTAAATTTACCGCAGTCGCAAGTGCCGATAGCGGGTAATCCCGTCCTGCAACAGTTGTTGATTACGCAACAACCTGTGGTAATTAACGACCTGGAAGCCACACCCAGACTCAAAGGATTTGAATTGCCGCTGCGGCAAAGTGCCACGGCGCTGTTGGTGGTGCCGCTGTTGTCTGACGGTAAGATTATTGGCAGTATTTCCCTGCGGGAAGCTTATCAGCCGCGCCAGTGGAAGCAGATGGACATCGGTTTGGCGCAAGCAGTCGCCGCCCAAGCTGCGATCGCTGTCCAGCAATCCCGCCTCTACCAAAAAACCCGACAGCAGGCAGAACGTTTGCTCGAATTAGACCGGCAAAAAACCGAATTCTTCCAAAATATTTCCCACGAATTTCGCACCCCTCTAACCCTAATGATGGGGCCTTTAGAATCGGTTGTATCGCAAAAACACGATCTGCCTTACGAACAAGCAGAAATCGCTTTGCGAAGCTGTCGCCGCCTGCTGCGACTCGTTAACCAACTGTTAGATATCCAGCGCATCGATGCCGGTCGAGTGCAAGCGAGGTTTCGACCTTGCGATTTGAGCGAAATGATCGGTCAAATTGTGGAAGCATTCCGCCCCTACTGCGAGAAAAAAAATTTGCGTTTGGTGAGCGAATTAAATCCCTGTCCCCTGGTTTATTTAGACCCGGAAAAATTTGACAAGGTGCTATACAACCTACTGTCAAATGCAATGAAATTTACCAACTCTGGCGGGATAATTGCCATTAAAGTCGAACCAGCTGGAGATCACATCCGCATCCAAGTCAAAGACACGGGGATCGGCATTCGCACCGAGCAAATCCCCCACTTGTTCCAGCGATTTCGTCAAGCAGAAGGTTCGGTGAACCGTTCTTATGAAGGTAGCGGTTTAGGTCTGGCTTTGGTGAAAGAATTGGTCGAACTCCACGGGGGTCAAATTTCCGTCGAGTCGATTTATGAAGCTGGAACCACTTTTACGGTGTGGCTGCAAACTGGAACGGCGCACCTACCCATCGACCAGGTGCTGGAAGTGCAAACGCAAGTAGAACTTTCCCGCGCGGCGGTAGAATTGGCAGATTTAGAAATATTAGAGGAGTCAAAAAAAGAGGAATCTAGTGCAGGCGAGGTGTCTTCCATCTCCCCCACGATTTTGGTCGTCGATGACAATCCGGATTTACGCGCCTATGTATCCCGGATTTTACGCTCTAGTGGGTTTGATGCGATAACAGCCCGCGATGGGGCAGAAGGTTACAGCGTGGCGAAAACAAAGCATCCCCAACTGATCGTGACCGATTTGATGATGCCCGTGGTGTCGGGCTGGGACTTGATCCGGATGGTGCGCGAGGACGAAAATTTAGCCGGAACGCCGATTATCCTACTCACAGCCAAAGTTGACGACGATACCCGCATCGAAGGAGCGGAAATGGGGGCAGATGCCTACCTAGCCAAGCCGTTTAACGACCGAGAATTGTTGGCAGAGGTGCGAAATTTGCTGGCGCTCAAAGAAAACGAGCGCCGAGTCAGCGAGTTAAATACTTACCTCACCGAGTCAGTACTGAAGCGCTTTTTACCCCCAGCAATGGTGAAGGGGGCAGCCTCGGGACGGCTAATGCTCGATTTGCGCCCGGAACCGAGATTGGTGACGATTTTATTCAGCGATATTGTGGGATTTACGCAACTGTCGAATACGTTGCGCTCGCGCCGCATCGCCGAGTTGTTAAATGAATACCTGGAAGCGATGACCAAGGTGGTGTTCGATAACGGCGGCACGGTGGATAAATTTATGGGCGATGCCGTGTTGGCGTTGTTTGGCGCGCCGGAGGACTTGACCCCCAACGAACAAGTGCGCCGTGCGATCGCCGCCGCGCGGCAAATGCAACAAGTCTTGCGCCAACTCAACGCCCGCTGGAGCGAACAGGGCATCCCCCAAGTCCAGTTCCGCTGCGGCATTCACCAGGGAACCGCTGTAGTAGGCATGTTCGGCAGCGCCCAGCGCTCCGACTATACCGCCATTGGCCCCACCGTGAATATTGCCTCGCGCCTGCAAGAAGCCGCCAAACCCAATGGCATCCTGGTTTCTGCGGCAGTAGCAGATTATTTAAAGGAGGATGAAATTATTAAGGGCAGTCCCCTGCAACTCAAAGGCGTCGATGAAACCGTTCTCACTTTCTGGGTAGATCCAGAAATAAAAGGGTGAAGCTTTTGTCGTTCCTGGCAAATTGTGTTATAGTAGTTAAGTTGCAGGCAAAATGCCTTGCCCTGCGGGCGTGGTATAATGGTAATACCTTAGCCTTCCAAGCTAAAGACGCGGGTTCGATTCCCGCCGCCCGCTTCAAGATAACACCAGCTTTAATCAAGGCTTTCAGCAGTTTGGTGAAATCTGTGTACTTTTCCACCCTCTCTCATGACCCTTTGTTTTGTCTACAAGTTTGGCTGAATTTTGGCTGCCATATCTAGTGTTACCAGGATAAACCACACCATATCTAGTGTTTGTGTCGTTAACATCTTTACCGTCACGTTACTGATAAAGGATTGCATACTTCACATTGCTGTAATATAAACTTGCATTATAACAAGGCGTTAACCAGATAAATACATTTGTACCAACGAGTTCAGAGGCTGCTCTCTGCCCCAGGAAACCCTATTACCCCCCTCTTGGCTATCTTTGGTGTTAGATCTGGCTCAATTCCAAGGTTGACAAAACTAGCAGATTCTGATGCAATAAAATCCTGGATTACCTGAGTCAGTGGTGAAATAGTTTCTGTTTCATCCAACCACTCCCAATAATCACTGATTGCTCTGATTGCTTCATTTGAACTAACCCAAACACCAGCAACAATCCCACTGATAACCAAATCCAAACACAATTTTTTTCGAGGAATGGAACAACCAAATTTCATTTTGTTTACTTGTCGCCACAAGGTTATGTAACGTGAAATGTTTTGTTCGATCCCAAGGCGATAGAATTGAGTGTTCAAGATTTTCAAATCAAACGAACGAAGATATTGAAAGTTATCCAAATCAAAATTGTTTGGATTGTCTAATCTTGAAATGTTGTCAATAGATTTACATAAAATCCTCAGAGATCGCCGTTTAATTTATACAAATTTTGGATGTGCCAAAATGCCATGTACTGTTGTTACCACCTTGAGACAGAAAGTGTTAAACTCCATGTTATCACCAGCAGCCGTGATTGCATCTTTTCTGTCATAAACGCACCATAAAAGTGTATAGATATTTTCATTTTTTATCTTCTCATCATTCAGGTTATCAACACACAAAACAAAGTGTTTTTCATCTCGGTTATCCTCAACTGAATTTGTGGCGATTTCGTTGGGAATACTAGCAAAGCTCCCAGATGCATTTTGTGCTTTTATTTGATGTATTGCAACAAATACATTCATCAAGTTTGATTTACCGCTGCCCTCTGACCCTTGTATCCAAAGTATTGGAACAACAGTACACAGATCGCTAGGAAGTGAAGCGTATGCTGCCAAGATGGGAATCTGAATGTGAGCATGAGGGATGATGAAAAAGTTACTGAACAACTGAATTATGTTCTGTCCAAAACTCAAGTCATCATCCCAAGGGTACTCATCTGTGCCAAGAAATTATCTAATATTTTTGAAGTCTGGCATAAAGCAGTAGAAGGATTTCTAAAATGTATTGAATACGGAATTCAATACATGTATTCAATACATTTAGATATGCTCCTTTTTTGCTGCCAGCAGGGAAGAGATGAATGCCAAGATAGCCGAAACGGTTTCAACATCTCTGGCTTCTATGCTAATTTCTACTTCTCGATTGCTACTTTTGTAAACAAATTTACCCTGAACTAATCCACAAGCAATAGCAAAAAGTAGAAAAAATAAAGTGATGTGAAAGAAAAGATTTTTTTTCACCACTGACTCCTGACGTTATTGGTAAATTAAATTTCCAGACTTTTAGACTATAAACTCTTATCTCCGGAGCACCAGCTCGTGTATCCATAGTTCCAACTTTAAGATAACGACCTGTTATTAAACCTGATACAAGAATAGTTCTTTCAGTAGAACCAGGACGAAATCGCGTATACCAACTAGGAACAATACCGTCACTTGTATCAGACATTCCTGCAAACCAATCAGCTTCACCTCCGGGAAATTCTGGTGCCATTTTAATTCCGAGTTTTATTTCGACATAATATCGATTGATTTGCATTAAATCAACTTGAATAAAACCACGATTACCTGTGCCTGTCATG
>NZ_JBHFNP010000329.1:0-1888 GCF_041929235.1 Microseira sp. BLCC-F43 | reverse complement strand
TTAGCAGGAGTCGATGCAGGTTCAGCCGGGATAAAATTACGATCTGCTTCCAGGTAGTGAACCTTTTGGACTGTTAATTCGGCGCGTTTTTCTTTAAAGCCTTCTGGTTTGCGTTCGATGGTATTCATGCTCAAACGACCTGCGAGCAAATTAGCGCTGGTTAAGTAATACCAATTTCCCTTGATCGTCCTACACATCAACATGTAGGGATTGTAGGGGCGGGTTTTACCAATAAGCTTTGGGAAAAACAAACAGTTGAAGTAAACCGGCGCAGCCCCAAGTGTTTCCCATTCATGGGAAAACGGTCTAATTTTCATCTTACGCACGTATAAAATAAATCAAGCGCCGCACCTTGTTCAACTATGAGAAAAAGTAACATATCGCACAAAAATCCCCTGAACATATCCCAGGGTTGTTGATTATGTAAAGTTTTATAAAGTTTGCCAACTTGGCAACAAAGCTAAGTGGAATTAGCTTTTCATGGCTTTATGAAACTCTGTTGATTGTCGAACTACTGAGCATCAGAAACAGGAATGTAAAACCTGATGCAAAAGGCAGATAGGCAAATTCATCTGCAGTCAATTTCAAGGAGCAAAAACGTGAACACAAGTGTTTCTAATATGATAAATTCAAATCTCTCTAACATTTTGCCAAGTATGACAAATATGTTGTCTCGCATGTTGGCGCGAATGGGCCAAATGAGTCAGCTCAATAACAGCACCAGGGAAAATAGTATTTTCAACGACCTTGCTAGAGACGTTATGCTTAGTTCTGGGTCTGGCAATGATACTCTTAATGGCGGTGCTGGCAACGATATCTTGATCGGCGGTGCAGGTAACGACTACCTAGTTGGTGGTGCGGGCAACGACATATTAATAGGCATTAACGCTAATAGTGTCGCTGTCAGTAAAACTAATGGTGTCGTTGTCCTTCAAATTAGTACCTCCGGTAATCCCGGACAAGGAGAGATTGATACTTTGATTGGGGGTGACGGGGCAGATAAATTCATTCTGTCTGATAGCAACAATGTTTACTATAACGATGGCAATGCAGCGACTTCTGGTAATCAGGATTATGCTCTAATTATGGACTTCAACCTCAACGAGGATAAAATTCATTTAAAAGGAGCGGCAACTAACTATGGTTTACAGACATCTGGCGGAGATACTAATATCTATCTCGATAATGATGGCATTGCCGGATTAAGTGCAAATGATGAATTAATTGGGATTGTCAAAGGGGTTGTGGATCTCAGTCTGAGGGGTAGCTACTTCCACTATGTCTAGATTGCCCAAACTTACCTTTCATATCCTCACATCTTACGCAAAGAAACCCGGTTTCTTGGATGGTCGCGTCTAATATCTAGGACTGTGGTAGGGGCACGGTATCAATAAGTAAAACCCTTAACTCGAAGGTTTTTTGCTGTTCGCTACAAGCAATTTCAGGACTTACCCACGCACTCAAATGTCTATCCCCCCTAGCCCCCAAGGCATTGGGGGTTGGGGGAATCTATGGGTAAGTGCTGAATTTAATAATTTAGCTCCAACTGGAAACGATATAAGTTCTGGTTTGATCAGGACTTACGCAAAAAAACAAAGGGCGATCCGAAAAATCTTGGGTTTAGAGGCGCTCGATTGACGCATCACCTTTGTTTTTGACCCCTTTATGTGGGAGAATCGCTCAAAAAAAAGTAGGGGCAACCCCCATCTTTGCCCCTACTTTTTAATTTACTTTTCCCCTACCTAACTAATTTAGAAGGGAATTTCATCCACATCGGGTTCGCTTACAGGCATTGGTTGACTGGGGAATTGGGGAGTTGTCACAGGTGGAATTGGTTCGTCATCGTGGACTTGTGGAAGAGTAGCAACCTTGGCGGGAGAAGCCGTTG
>NZ_JBHFNP010000328.1:0-3989 GCF_041929235.1 Microseira sp. BLCC-F43 | reverse complement strand
ATTGATGGTGCGTTACACTGCGTTAACGCACCCTACACTTTTTAGCCATTGATGGTGCGTTACACTGCGTTAACGCACCCTACACTTTTTAGCCATTGATGGTGCGTTACACTGCGTTAACGCACCCTACACTTTTCAGCTGTTGAAGATTCAGCAAATGTAGGGTGTGTCAGGCGCATCATCTTGAGCAATTTTTACCAGTAGGTTAACAGCTTGCGCCTTTAGCACCGCCATTGATGGTGCGTTACACTGCGTTAACGCACCCTACAGTTTTTAGCCATTGATGGTGCGTTACACTGCGTTAACGCACCCTACAGTTTTTAGACGATTTAAATGTCTAACAATCCGTATCGCTTTTGCAGGTTCAGTAGTTTTACTCTTGCTTCTCCGGCGTTATCTGCTAAGTCGGCAAATTCTACTAAGCGTTTTAATTCTTTTCGTAACAAGTTGCGCTCGATTTCTAATGTTTCTCGGTCGAGTTCGGGGGGCAATACAATTGTGTCGAATAAAGTTGCTCTTTCTTTACCTGGATGGGGGCGCAAAATTCGTCCCCGCCGCTGGATAAATTGGCGCGGATTTCTACTACTGGCTAAAATTACAGCGGTTTGAATCGCGGGAATATCTACTCCTTCATCTAAACAGCGAATTGCTACTAAACCTTGCAACTCGCCGCTTTCAAATTGACACCGCAAGTTTTCTCGTTTATCTAAAGGCGTTTCGGCGGTATAGGTGCTGACTCGATATCCCAATTCTGCGCCTAAAATTTGGGTGACGGCTTTTAATTGATGTTGGTTTTCGGTTGAACCATCGCCGCAATAAAATAAGGTGTGAGTCGTGTGCAGGCGTTTCGCCATGATTTGACGCAAAGCTTTTAATTTATTAGCAGCAGATCCAATTATTCGGGAACGCTGCATCAATAAAGCTTTTAAGTCTTCGTTATCTTCGTCAAAGATATTGGATGCGTCGATACCTCGTTGCTGATATAACAGCATTCGCCCAATACTTCGGGTTAATTTTAAGTAGGCGCGGCTTTCGGATTCGGTAAGTTCTACTAATATGGGATAATAAAGATAGCGGACTAATGCACCCTGTTGAATGGCATCGGCTAAGGTGAATTCTGGCTGCAATACGGAGCCGAAATAATCATAAATAGATTGCGTGCCATCTTCGTCGAAATAGCGTTCGGGGGTGGCAGATAAAGCTAGCCGCAATCCGATGTTTTGCGGTAAGCTTTCCCCGCTACGCTTTGCGCCTAAATTATGGGCTTCGTCGCCGACAATTAAGGTTTTGTCTGGGAAATATTTTAATTGGGATTGAAAGCCTTCGCTCATCAGAGTATCGTTAGTGGTGATGATGGCAACAAACGCTTGGTTGCCCGCACGCACATTGTAGAGTTGCGTTGAAAGTTGCACTTGCCAGCGGCGCAGGGTTTCAAAGGCTAATATTGGTTCCATGCCAAATTTTTGGCATTCTCTTGCCCATTGGGTGACCAGGTGGCGAAACGGACAGACGACGAGCAATACTTGCAAGTTGATTTTTTGATAAAGTGCGGCGGTTATTGCTAGTGCAGTGATAGTTTTTCCACTTCCGGTTGCCATTTTGAGCGTGCCTCTGCCAAGATTTGCAAACCAGCTATCAACCGCTTGTTTTTGATAGGGGCGCAGTTGTAATGATGGTGGTATTTTGGGGCATCCGGGTGGTGGTTCTTTTTCTGGGGATGGGTTTAGATCGTAAGTGCCTTTTGATGCAGCGACGGATAGGATTTTGTTTATTTCCAGTAAGGGAAAAGCTTCGTTGTATAGATTTTCGGTTTTAGTCTGTTTCTCGACTTTATATACACCCTTGGATGACTTCACTTGCGTGCTGCCTTTGTTAATCAAACTGTTTGATATATTTTATTGGTTGCGTACGCTCATTGTCGGGGCAGGGCATCCGGAAATCTTCCCTTTGGTACAAAATTTATTCATGCCGTCGCTGGTTGTCGGGGCAGGGCATCCGATAATCTTCCATTTGGTGCCACATTTATTCATGCCGTGCCCCGGAGGATGCGTGAGCTGTTTTCTTGATCGACGCGGGTGGGGGTGGGTTGATCAAGATTGTCTGCTGGATGTTGATTTGTTTGGTTGCGTACGCTCATTGTCGGGGCAGGGCATCCGGAAATCTTCCCTTTGGCACCAAATTTATTCATGCCATGCCCCGGAGGGTGCGTGAGCTGTTTTATTCATCGACGCGGGTGGGGGCAGGTTTAGAGACTTATGCCAAGAAACCGGGTTTCTATGAAAAATCGTTTATGGGAACGAGAGATCGCAGCAAGAAACTTTGGTGATAGGAGCGCGTGCGTAATATCAAGTCCTTAAGCACCGGAATTGTATACTGTGGCTGCGATCGCAACGCGTTGAAGCAACAGTTGTTGACCACCAGTGAAACAAAGTCAGACCGCGAACAAAGTCGTGCTGTTGAAGTAATCTTCGACAGCGATGAAACAGCACCTCTTCTAACTCATCGAAAGACTGAAACGATCGATTGGCAATCGGTTCATTGGTGAGAGGCCACAAGCCAAGGCTGTCCGATCAATTGAGCCATCCCATCGGCAAATGCACGCCCATTCCAAATGCCGCCATCTGGAGCCAAACAGGAAAGCGCTTGTAGTAAATGTGCTTGCTGAACCTGGGACAACATGAGCTGCCGACCAGGATGACAATGGCTGCGGTCTATAAATCCTTCCTGGCCTTCAAAGTTTTAACGACGGGCAATTTTACGAATTCTGTCCTTGGTTGTAACCTGTTACTGTTTCTACCTCTTCCCTCAGGAACCCTCGTGCCAACAGCCAGACAATTTGGTAGCGCGTCCGCTCTATGGGATTAGATGCCTTTAGGTAACGCATCTCTAATTGTTTTACGTCCAGATGCGGTTCAATTGTGATATCAAGTCCGCCAGCATCGGACTTGTATATCTAGCCCCTCGCCCTCGATCGCAGAGGAGGTTGGGGATAAGGGTGCAAGTCCGATGTCACCGTACTTGATATAAGCTCTCTTCCCACAAACATCTAAACAGATGCCCCAGCACACCGACATTGGTTGGGTGTAGAGGCATTAATTACATATGGCAATTTGGCAACATCCAGACGGGTTTTTTATTTATATTCATGAGAAGTACAGACCAATAAATCAAGGAGCAATTATGGCTAGTCTAAAAATCAATGAATTACAAATCATTGACGAAATGGAAGAACTTTCTCATTTAGAGGCAGAAAGGATTTTGGGGGGCGGTTGGTTTAAAAAACTGTTTGGTTTCAGCACGCCTCAAATTTTAAAGGATTTGGATGATACTGTTCGTGAAAAAGTTCCAGGTGGTTGGCCTACTGTTATAGAAGTTGTGGCTGAATCGTTCTAATACCGCATTGAGTAGGCAACAATCTCTCATATAAACGCTGTCACAGTTTATGTGGGGGATTGTTTTGGCTCAGCAAAATCGTCCAAGCTACTGAGCATAATTTCACCCAAAAAGAGTTTGAAGCTGGTACTGCCAAAATATTAACGTCAGAGACGTTTGATAGCGAGCTTACTGGAGTTTTACTTACCTCTCCTCTTGCCAATAGATCAAAGTAAAAAATGACACAAGCGGCCTATCAACATCTAACCCCGCTTGACCATATTTGAGGGCTTCATATAGGGCGGCAATTCTTACTTCGTCAGAGGTACTTGCTAAGCGTTGCTTCACTCCCGCTAGTCCACCAAGGACAGCAGCATTCACAGGTGGTCGAGATTGACCGCCTAGTACGGCGTCGAAAGGGCGTGGTTCGTTGGGATTGTCTGGCATTTTGGGTTTTTTGGCACTACTATCGGTTTTAGCCTCTACCTGTTTTAGCGTCCATCATCCTGGAAGGGTTTTGCTCGCAAACAAATTCCCTGGGGCGGGGCACAATCCCCCCCCCCAAACCAACAAAAATCTTTGGGGGTGGGGCGCGTGCCCCCCCAAAAGGTAACGGT
>NZ_JBHFNP010000327.1:0-25564 GCF_041929235.1 Microseira sp. BLCC-F43 | reverse complement strand
GTGGAAACAAGCAGTTTGTCTGGGAAAAGTCAATAATCAACATTTTGTTTCTATTCCCCACAAGCGGTTTGTGGATATGCTGGTGTACAAGTGCCATTTAGCTGGACTATCGGTGTTACTTATCGAAGAAAGTTATACATCGGTTGCTAGTTTTATCGATGGTGATGCCATTGGGACCCGCTCCCAAGTTCTTTCTGCGCCTGTTTTCAGTGGTAAACGGATTGGTCGAGGGTTGTACAGAAGCAAGTGTGGCATTACTTTGAATGCTGATGTCAATGGCAGTTTGAATATTTTAGTTAAAGCATTCCCCGACGCCTTCGGGATAGGGGATAAGAGCTGCTATGTTCAGCCAAGGCGGGTCACACCGCTCAAAGTCAATAATGTTGCGGGAAATCTGCAATGGTTTCCGGGCTGCTTGAATATTTGCCTATATTTTGACTAACTATTAGGGGATTCTTGTACAAGAAACCGATTCATGGCAATAAATGTCAAAAAACGCCCAGGCAAGGTTAAAAAGAGTTTAATTGGCCTGGGCGTTTTTGCGATCGCTACCTGCTGCCTGTACTTCCCACTTTACGGCATCGGCTATCTTCCACCTTTAGTCTATCTCTGGGATGTTCTGTGCTTGAATGGTTGTACAGATGAGGATTCTACAACGATTGTACCCCGATCTTTTTTAAATTATGACAAGCCAATAAAACAGATTTTAGCCCCAGATAAAATAGATAAAAATAAAAGCTCAATCCTGGTGGAAAAATCTCAGTATAGACTGACATTTTATTATGATAAAAAGCCAATAAAATCCTATCCGGTAGTGTTTGGCGCTAACCCAGTAGACGATAAATTGAAAGCAGGAGATAAAAGACCTGTATCCCCACGCCGCTTGGTCAAAGTTTATCTGGCTAGATTATCCGACAAAATCTTCTTGGAGGAAACATTTCAAAGCTAAGCGAGAAGGCCAAATAAATTGGAATGACTCAATTGGCAGCGAAATCGGAATTCACGGCACACCCGATGATAGTTTGATCAAAAAGAAATCAAATTGGACATTAGGGTGCGTTTCGTTAAAAAACAAAGATGTGGATGAATTGTACCAATTCGTGCAAAAAGGAACAGAAGTAGAAATCATTCCTTAGTTAGAAGCCTATTATCCAAGGGGTAGGTAGTTGTACCAGTCTTGAAGATAAACCTTCCAGCCCGCGCAGAAGCATTAAACAGAGTAATGTCGTCAGAAGTCCCTAGCTATAAACACTATGAAAATGACTACGCTTTAGGTAGGGATGAATGGCGACCAACTAATAAATTGAGCGAAGCGAATCTGTTATTATTCTTACGTTTTGGGCATAGGTAGTCTATCAATTCAATCATAAATCAGTTGGGTCATAGTCTTATCTTTTGCTTTTGCATATATTCAACCGAGGCGAAGATATCCTTTAAGTCAATCCCTTTTTGCTAATAGCCATCTACACAAAATCTACATAAACACTATTATAGAGGTGGTTGCTAACCCTTCTGACCGACTAAGAGGCCACCTAGTTGCTAGGTAATAAAAGTATGTACTCGGCGGTAGCTCAGAGAAGAGACGAGCCTAGCTGGTCGCGATCGCATAAATCCAAGGTGAGTCTGTCAATCAAGAATTAAATAACTGCCTGCGGGAGGTGGGCGGCTGCCTGTGGAGGCAAAGTAAGACTCAGACGGGATTTAGTTCCCGACTTGTAGCAATGCAAGTACCTAACGGAGCGTTTGCCTGTGAGACGGGAAATCCCAAAGACGAATAAAACCGTCCTAGACTTGTAAGTTGGAAGCCCCAACCATAACATAGTTTAGTTGGGGTACTTCACATTTCGCTACATTGAAAAGTAGTAGTGAAATCGAAAGGTGACAAGGGATGTCGGCACATTTGTTAGTGGTGGATGATGAACCAGGATTGCGGGAAGCCGTCCAAGCTTATATGGAAGATAGCGGCTTTACTGTTGATGTTGCTAGTAACGCCCACGAAGGCTGGGATAAATTGCAAAAGAATACGCCCGAATTGGTGATTACAGACATCATGATGCCTCAAGTGGACGGCTATCAGTTTCTCAAGCAAATGCGGGAAGATCCCCGGTTCAAGTCGCTGCCAGTAGTATTTTTAACAGCTAGAGGCATGACAAAAGACCGCATTCAAGGGTATAACGCCGGATGCGATGCTTATCTATCCAAGCCATTTGACCCTGATGAGTTGGTAGCGATTGTAGAAAACTTGCTCGAACGTCGATCTGGTACGGATAGTACGGGGGAAGGAACAAACCTGGAAGAAATAGCGCGTCAGCTGGCAGAAATTAAGGCACAATTGCAACAAAGACCAGCGATCGCGCAAACCAACCCACCGATAAAAATAGACCTGACGCCCAGAGAACAAAGCGTTCTCAATTTAGTGGCAGAAGGGTTAATGAACAAAGAAATTGCCCGTCGCCTGGAAACCAGCGTCCGCAACGTCGAAAAATACGTCAGCCGCTTGTTCAGCAAAACCGGCACTAACAGTCGCACCGAGTTAGTACGCTACGCCCTCGAACACGGATTAACTAATTGATGGACTCACTGCGCTGGCGGGGAAACCCAAGAGATGGGGAAAACAAGGAAGTAATTTCTTCCCCATCTTCCAAATCTTGCAAATCTGCCAAATCTTTCCCATCTTCCCCATCTGCCAAATTCTCCGCGTCAGGAGTGTCGCCGCCTCCTTAGCGTCCTCTTCCCCATCTATGCGTCGGGTTCGGTATATCAGTGCTAGATTAACTTAAAAAGGCAGGATGAGGGGTCAGACCCTACAATAGAAGCCAATCCAGCACCATCGGTTTGGTAGGAGTAGGGCAGGAGAAAATTATCTACAAGGGAAGATTTTATGATTGCCGTGCCCCTAGTTCCTAAAATTAGACAAAATTGGGGCATCCAATTCGGGAATGGGGCACAAGCACTGTTACTATCTGCGGGAGTCATGGGAATTCTTGAACAAGGAGGCGTTGATTCAAACAGCCTTTGCAAACCAATCCACTAGAGATTTCCAGCTAGAAAACCTACTCGGCACTGGTGCAGTCAAGCCAAAATGGAAACAACTCCAACCAGCAACGCCATACAACCAACCCCACCAGAGATGGAAACGAAGCCAGATTTTAACGCCAGTCAGCCGCCAAACCAGACAGAGCAACAAATCGCACTAGCTAGAGTACTGGCGAGGACTCGGGAGTCACTGGATTTAGCAACCATCTTCCAAACCGCCGCTACCGAAGTACGAACTCTGCTCAAAGCCGACCGGGTGGCGGTGTTTCGCTTTTATCCCAAGTTGGACTGGGAGGGGAAATGCGTTTGCGAGGACAAAGCATCAGACTGGAATTCCATTTTAGCGGTGAAACTTGACAAAAGCAGCTTTGGCAAACGGTTTACCCACTATCAACAAGGTCGCGTTCAAGCCGTCGCTGACATCAATAACAGCAAGTTGAGCCCGTCTTATATCGAGATGCTCAAAAAATTCCAAGTCCAGGCTAACTTAGTTGTACCCTTGCTGAAAGGAAAAGAACTGTGGGGGTTGCTCTGCGTTCATCAGTGCAGTAATTCCCGTCGCTGGAAAGAATCCGAGATTGAATTGGTTAAACAAATTGCAGCTCATTTGGGGGTGAGGCTGCAATACACCGAATTACTCGTGCAAGCAAGGGGAAAAGCTAAGCAACAGAAAGCATTGGCTCGAGTAATTACGCGAATTCGCGCACCGATGGATTTAGAAACCATCTTGAAAAGCACCGTCACCGAAGTGCGGCGACTGCTCAAAGCAGACCGGGTTGGCGTATTTCGGTTTTATCCGGAATTCGACTGGGAGGGAGAATTCATTTCCGAAGACGTGGGGGATGGCTGGAATAGTGCCCTTGCTGCTAAAGTATACGACCATTGCTTTAGTAAAAAATTTGCTGCGTTGTATCACCAGGGGCGGGTGAATGCGATCGCAGACATCTATCAAGGCCAGTTTAGCGATTGTTACATCCAGATTTTGGCAAAATTCCAAGTCCGCGCCAGCGTCATCGCACCCCTGCTCAACGGCAAAGATCTTTGGGGGTTGCTGTGCATTCATCAATGCAGCCGTCCCCGTGATTGGAAGCGCTCTGAAATAGAATTTACGAGCCAAATTGCCCAACACCTGGGCGTGGCGCTACAACACAGCGAATCCCTCACCCAAGCTCGTTCCCAGGCAGAGCAACAAAAAGCTTTAGCTGGGGTAATCGCCAAGATTCGCCAGTCTTTGGATTTGGAAACCATATTTAAAACCACCGCCACCGAAGTGCGCCAACTGCTTAAAGCAGACCGCGTTGGCGTGTTTCGCTTCGATCCCCAAACCGACTGGGAAGGGGAATTTATCTATGAAGATGTGGGAGAAAGCTGGGATTCAGTTATAGCCGCCAAAGTTTACGACCACTGCTTTAGCGACAAATTTGCTCATTTATATCAACAAGGACGGATTAACGCGATCGCTGACATCTATCGCGGGGAATTTAGCGATTGTTATATCCAAATCCTACAAAGATTCCAAGTCCGCGCCAATGTAGTCGCTCCCCTAATCAAAGGAAAAGACCTCTGGGGATTGTTGTGCATCCATCAATGCAGCGGTCCCCGTCGCTGGGAATCCTACGAAATCGAATTCGTCAGTCAAATTGCCGAACACATGGGGGTAGCGCTAGAGCAAGCGGAATACCTCGAACAAGTCAAAGCCCAATCGGCACAACTGGCAAAAGCCGCAGAACAAGCGAGAATAGCCGAACGGCAGCGCGCATTGGCGACAGTAGTCGATAAAATTCGCCAGTCCCTCGACCTGGAAACTATTTTCCAGAATACCGTCCCAGAAGTCCGGCATCTTTTGCAAACCGATCGAGTCGCCATCTATCGCATCAATCCCGATTGGAGCGGTCAATTCGTGGCAGAATCCGTCGCCGAAGGGTGGAATTCCTTGATCCAGAAGCAGCTAGAGAAACCCAATATCGTCGAAGATATCAGTAAATGTACGTTTACATATTTAGGTAATAACTCGCAAATTAGCGATACCTATTTAAAAGAAACCGATGGAGGACGCTTCACTAAGGGTGAATTGTTCCGCATCTGCGATGACATCTACAGTGCTGGGTTTCCCGACTGCTACATTGAAGTTCTAGAAAGCTATCACGCTAAGGCTTATATCATTGTGGCGATCTATTACGATCGCAAGCTGTGGGGCTTGCTGGGCGCTTACCAAAATACCGGCCCCCGCCACTGGCAAGGGGATGAGGTATATTTAGTTACCCAGATCGCCACTCAATTGGGCATCGCCTTGCAGCAAGCCGAATACCTGCAACAAGTCAAAACCCAAGCCGAAGAACTGGAGAAAGCCGCAGAACGGCAAAGAGCGCTCGCCACAACGGTGGAAAAAATTCGCCAGTCTCTCGATCGAGATCGTATTTTCCGAGCTACGACCCAAGAAGTGCGGCAGCTACTAGAAGTCGAGCGCGTGGCGATCTATCGGTTCTACCCGGATTGGAGTGGCGAGTTTGTCGCCGATTCTATTGTCGATGGTTGGAAACCCTTGGTAAAAAATCAACCAGCGATCGAAGATATTTTCTTGCCAAAAACTCAAGCAGGGCGTTATCCCCGCAACGAAACATTTGTACCAATTTTGCAGGGGGAAAAGCTTTGGGGATTGCTAGTCGCTTATCAAAATTCCCAGCCGCGTTACTGGCAAGATGAGGAAATTAACTTGCTCGCCCAAGTCGGCGTGCAACTGGGAATTGCCATCCAACAAGCCGAATTACTCGAACAAACGCGCCAGCAAGCAGAGGAACTGACCCAGGCATTCAAAGAATTGCAGCGATCGCAAGACCAACTGATTCAGCGGGAAAAAATGGCTGGTTTGGGACAGTTGGTGGCTGGAGTTGCCCATGAAATTAATAACCCCGTTAACTTTATCTACGGCAACGTCAGCCATGTCAGCGAATATACCCAAGATTTGCTCAACTTACTGGACCTATACCAGAGATACTATCCCAGTCCCGTCCCAGAAATTCAAGAACAAGTCGAAGCGATCGATGTGGAATTCATTAGCAAAGACTTGCCTAAAACCCTAGCCTCGATGAAAATGGGGGCAGACCGCATCCGGCAGTTAGTGTTGTTGTTACGCACCTTCTCCCGACTCGACGAGGCGCAAATGAAATTAGTTGACCTGCACGAGGGCATAGACAGCACATTGTTAATTTTGCAACATCGGTTAAAAGGAAATACAGATTTACCCGATATTGAGGTGATCAAAGAATACGGAGATTTGCCACCAGTCGAGTGCTATCCGGCGCAGTTGAATCAGGTGTTTTTGAATATCCTCAGTAATGGGATCGATGCGATCGAAGATGGTCATGGATCGTCCCCCGCCATCTCTCCCAGTAGGGGGGAAGATCGGGGGTGGTCAAAACCAGTTGGCGATCGATGGGAGAAGGAAGAAATGTCTTCCCTAACAGCTACAATTGACCGCACCCGCGAAAATAACGGAAAAGGTTTCTTCAGCATCGAAGCTGGGAACGGAAGATCCCCTCGCTCATTACCAATGACCCATGACAAATTACCGAGGATTCGGATTCGCACCTCTGCGATCGGCGATAGAGAACAAGGAATCGCCGATAGAGTGTTAATTCGGATCTCTGACAACGGACCTGGGATTCCCGAAGAAGTACGATCGCGCATCTTTGACCCCTTCTTCACCACCAAACCCATCGGTAGAGGTACGGGTCTGGGACTTTCTATTAGCTACCAAATTGTCGTGGAAAAACACCGAGGTCAGCTTAGGTGTATTGCCCTACCAGAGCAAGGCACTGAGTTCCAAATTGAAATTCCCATCAAGCAGTCAGATCAATAATAGGGAAAATCAACCAGCTTGATGGCATCCCTCAAACATGTTCTCCCGCGTCCCCAATAGTAGGGGCAAGGGATCAACAAGAGCAAGCTGTATCCCAAGGAAAATGTGTACTAGGTCACATTTTATAGCTTGTTTAAGGGTTAATACGTAGATAAAATTCTCAGTTTATATTTAAATTATGTTGAATTCATCAGTGTCTTATTGTTAACAAACGCGATACAACAGAAAAGAAACTTATAGGAGTTGAAACTTGCTCGCCAGCTGGACGCGAAGTGAGCGACGCTTTCGTAGCTATTTTAAGCTGCTGAAAAAGTCAGAGAAACCTATTAGTCCAACGGAGGAGAGGAAGCTAGGTGGTGCCGGCATCTTTCGATACCAAGGTGATTCTCAATAGAAATACTGAACCTAGTTGCCAGAAAAAACATTGCGTTCCAGCAAGATTAAGTAAACATTTGTTGTTAAATACCCTTAGGTAATCAGGATGACCAACGATTTAGCTAAAGACAAACTGAGCGACCTGTTAGAAACGCTGAGCCAAAGGCAGTTTACAGGCAAGCTGGAAGTACAAGCATTACCAGTCACTTGGAACCTTTACTTTTGCCTCGGTCGCCTGGTCTGGATAGGGGGAGGCGCCCATGGCATGAGGCGCTGGTACAGACTTCTGCGCCAGTACTGTCCCCAAATTTCTCCCAAGAGTATCTGCCCCCGCCTGGTCGATGATTCTCACTCCTGGAAGTATCAAGCCTTAACCATCTTGGTGAAGCAACAAAAGATCCAACACGAACAAGCAGTAGGTGTAATCAAAAGCACGATCGCCGAAGTTTTGTTCGATATCCTCCAGCAGGAAGAGAAAGCACCGCTGACTTTCATCTGCAATTTTTCCGACGAGCAAACGGTTCTGGATACCTCACTCATCCCGATCCACCCGATACAAGCGCTCTCTGAAGCGCAGCAAGCTTGGAAAACCTGGCGCAATGCTGGCTTGGCGAGTGTATCTCCCAATATGGGGGCGGTGATTAAGCACCCAGAAAAACTGCAACAGCTGGCTTCACCCCAGGTTTACCAAACCCTGGTAAAGCTGATAGATGGAAAGCGAAGTCTGCGGGATGTGGCGGTTAAGGTCAAGCAAGATGAACTGGTACTGGTGCGAAGTCTCATCCCCTATATCCGCAAAAAAGTGATAGTACTGACCAACATTCCCGACTTTCGCCCACCAACTACAAACGCCACAACATCGCCAAAGGCAAACCACTCTACCCCCGAAGTTTATGCATCCAACTTAGAGGAGCATCAAGCAGTAGCAGCAGAAGCCTTTTCTTCTCCCGTCGCAGCTTGCCATTCCCAATTACCCATCACCAAACCCAAAATAGTTAGACCCCTAGTGGCTCATGTAGAAGATAGCTTACAGGAACGCCAACTGATGCAGGAGATCTTGACAGGGGCTAGCTATGGATTTGCCAGCATTGAAGATTCGATGCAAGCCTTGCCTTTGCTGCTCGAACATAAGCCCGATTTAATTTTTCTGGATTTGGTCATGCCAGTTGCCAACGGCTACGAAATTTGCGCCCAAATTCGGAGAATTTCCATCTTCAAAGATACCCCTGTTATTATTCTTACGGGCAATGATGGCATTGTTGACCGAGTTCGCGCCAAGATGGTCGGCGCCACCGACTTTTTGGCTAAACCAATCTCAGAACAAAAAGTTTTGGCAGCCCTGCAAAAGCACTTGAATTCGGAATCTTTACCCCAAGATGCAGCCCTGGCAAATTTAAGCTTTCAAACTTCAAACTGAATCGATTTTAACTTTAAAATTTCAACTCGGCTATTGTTCATTTAATTGGCAATTCATTCAGAGGTTTACATGAGTACCGTATTATTAGTTGAAGACAGTTTAACCGAGAGGGAAATCCTCACCCATTATCTGCAACAAGCCGGTTTAGCTGTGGTGAGTGCCAAAAGTGGGGAAGAGGCTCAAGCAAAACTGCATTTACAAAAACCAAGTTTGATTATTCTTGATGTCGTTCTGCCCGATCAAAGTGGGTTTGAACTGTGCCGAGAAATTAAAACCGATCCGGTAACTAATCAAATTCCGGTAGTAATTTGCTCGACAAAAAACACCGAGGTTGACAAAATGTGGGCGAATATGCTAGGTGCTGATGCTTACTTGCCCAAACCTGTGGATCAGACAGACTTGGTGCGTACAATTCGACAATTAATCAATTAGGTAATGGGTAATGGGTAATGGGTAATGGGAACTACCAATTACCAATTACCCATTACCGATTACCAATTACCAATTGTAAAGACAATGATTGATGCTGCAAAAAATTCCAATTCAACGTCGGTTGCTAGGATTGAGGCAATCAATGCTTCCCTAGAAGAAGGAGAAAAGTTTTTACGCTTTCAGCTAGGGGCAGAAGGGATAGCATTACTTCCTTTGAACATTATCAAACAGGTGATGCAGGTGTCGGTGAATGAAATTTTGCCCGTGCCTCAAATGCCTGGTTGTGTGTTAGGAATTTACAACTGGCGCGGCGAAATGCTCTGGTTGGTCGATCTAGGTCAACTGGTAGGATTTCCGCCGCTTGTTAGTTCAGAAAATGTGATGGCGATCGCTATCCAAATCCAAGACAAAACTCTGGGATTAGTCGTAAGACAAATTAACGACATCGATCGCCATCGCCTAGACCAGATAAACCTGCCTGCTATCGGATTATTTGCTCCCGAATTGATGCCGTATTTACAGGGTTACTTAATCAAAGCAAATCAAGAAGTTTTGATGTTACTAAATGGCTCAGCGATCGCCAATGCTCCCCTGTGGCAAATTAATAGGTTTGTAGGCGATGGCAGCGCCTACTACGAACCCAATTACCAATTAGCAATTAGCAATTAGCAATGACTACAACACCCTATTCCCCCACTGATGTAACGAAAAACAGTCAGAAAGTTGAGACAAATTCGACCAACGGCAACTCTCCGATTCGAGCGATTGCTACTGGATTAAGCAGTCTAAAAAATGACCTGGAGCAATCTGGAGTCTGGGAAAGTTCAGAAATTACTCATAAACTTCTGCGTTTAGAGCAATTAGTAACAGCCGTAGAGCAAAAATTTCACCCGGTTTGGGAGACTTGGATTCAGGCAAAATTCAAGGCAGAACAGCAGAAATTACTAGCGATCGCATCGAGTATTCGCCAATCCCCGAACTGGGAGAGCAAGCTCAAAACCGCCGTTAGCGAACTTCGCCAACACTTGGCTAGCGATCGCGTACTCGTTTATCGCTTTCAAGGGGAAAAGCGCGGTGCTGTGATGGCAGAAGCAATCGAGATGGGATGCACTCCATTATTGGGGCAATTTCTTGATAGTAGCTGTTTTGGAGCCGACTCTGCGGCAGATTATCGGACTCGGCGCTTAGTTACTATTAATGACATCTCTGAAATCCAACTGACATCGGAGCAAATCCAGTCATGGGATAAGGTACAAGCAAAAGCCAGTGTCAGCGTACCCCTGCTAGTAGGCGAACAAGTTTGGGGATTGCTAGTGATGCAGCAATGCAATGCAACTCGTAACTGGTTAGAAAGCGAAATCCACTTGCTTTACACCATTGCCACCGAACTGACAATTCACCTGCAACAATCCGAGTTTCGATGGCAGTTACAACTGCAACCAGAACAAGAGCGAACCCTCAATAACCTACTCAGCAGTATCCGGCAATGTCAGAATTTGGATACCTTATTTAAGTCAACCTGTCGCGAAGTGCGGCAGTTACTTAAAGTAGACCGAGTCGTCGTGTTTCGCTTCTTGGCGGAATCTAACTTTAACGAAGGAGAATTTATCGCCGAAGACGTGCAACCGGGGTTTGTTGCAACTTTGGGAAACAGGTTTTACGACCGCTATTTCAGTCGAGATTACGCACCCCAATATCGCCAGGGTAGAATTCAAGCAGTTGCTGATATCTACCATGCGGGATTATCAGATTGCCACGTGCAACAACTCGCCCAATTTCAAATCCGATCCAACTTAATTGTGCCGTTGATGAAACGGGAAGAATTGTGGGGAATGCTGTGCATTCACCAGTGTAGAGATAGCCATGAATGGCAAAGTTATGAAATTGAGTTTGTCAAGCGGATTGCAGCTCAATTTGGCATGGCCTTAGCACAAGCTGACTACCTGGAACAACTGCACCAGAAGTCTGAGGAATTAGCGACTGTCGCGGAACGGGAGAAAAATTATATTCAGGGCCTCGGCAAGATGGGACAATTGCTCGCCGAGCAAATTCAGAAGTCGTCAGACGTTAAAACCATTTTCCAATCCGCCACGCAACAAGTCCGACGCTTATTGAAAGCAGATCGAGCTGTTATTTATCGCTTCAATCCTGACTGGAGCGGTAACTTTGTGGTTGAGTCCGTCGCTACTGGTTGGACGCCAATTTTATCACAACAATCGAAAGAGGAAGACTTAGTATCGGGTATTGTGGAATGCGGCATGTTGCGTCTGGGAGATGTGGTTGGACCTAGGCTGCCAGATACTTATATGCAGAAAACGAGAGGAGGCGGTTTCCAGCAGCGCCAAACTTTCCTCGTGGATGATATTTATCAAGCTGGTTTTTCCGATTGCTACATCGAAGCTTTGGAGCAATTGGAAGTCAAAGCTTACATGATCGTCCCAATTTTTATGGGAGAAAAGCTTTGGGGCTTGCTGGCAACTTATCAAAATTCTGGTGCGCGTCATTGGGAAGAATCGGAGTTTAATTTGCTGACTCAAGTTGGCATTCAATTAGGGATGGCTTTGCTGCAAAACAGAACCTTTAAACAATTGCGGACGAAATCAGAAAAACTGGCACTGGTGGCAGAAAAGGAAAAAGCCTTAACCAAAGTGATCGAAAAAATTCGTCAGTCGCAGAATGTCAATACAATCTTCAGATCAGCGACCCAAGAAATGCGACAGTTGCTGAATGTAGAACGAGTAGGAGTGTACCAATTCCAACCTGATTGGAGTGGTGTATTTGTGGCAGAGTCAGTGGGGATTGGTTGGAGGCAATGGGTGGGATCTGGGATCAAAACAATTTGGGAAGATACCCACTTGCAAGAAACCCAAGGAGGTCGGTATCGTAACAATCAAAAATTAGCGATTGCTGACATCTACAAAGCTCACGACGTTCTCGAAGCCGGTCTGTCTCCCTGCCACCTGGAGATTTTAGAGCAATTCCAGATCCGAGCTTATGCGATCGTACCGATTTTTGTTGGAGAAACGCTTTGGGGACTGCTAGCTGCGTATCAACACTCCAACACTAGGCAATGGGAAGATACCGAGATGGGTTGGTTGGCTCAAATTGGCATTCAACTAGGACTCGTATTGCGCCAAGCTAACTATCTGGAACAAGTCCAACAACAATCAGAACAACTAGCAATTGCCGCGAAAAGAGAAAAAGAAGCCAAAGAACAACTGCAACAGCGTGCGATTCAATTGCTGCAAAACATTCAACCAACTTTAAAAGGCGATTTAACCGTGCGTCTGCCTATTTCAACCGATGAAGTCGGAACGATTGCGGATGCTTACAACAACACGATTCAAAGCTTACGCAAAATCCTTGTCCAAGTACAGGATGCTACTGCCAAAGTCGCTCACACTTCTGGAGTTAGTAGCATTTCAATTGAAGAACTATCCGAACAAGCACAAAATCAGTTCCGCGAACTCACTTCCGCTTTGAGTCAAGTTGAAGTAATGGCAAGTTCAATTCAAGCCGTTGCTAAAAACGCCACATTGGTAGAAGTTGCCGTCCAACAAGCCAACCAAATTGTGCGCCAAGGCGATACGGCAATGAACCGCACGGTAGATGAAATTATCGCAATTCGAGAAACAGTTGCCAAGACTGGGAAGAAGATTAAACGCTTGAGCGAATCATCTCAAAAAATCTCCAAAGCGGTTAATTTGATTGGCAACTTAGCGACTCAAACCAACTTGCTGGCGCTCAATGCTGCGATTGAAGCTACCAGAGCGGGAGAATACGGTAAAGGGTTTGCAGTCGTTGCCGATGAAGTGCGGAGTTTGGCGCGTCAATCGGCAGCAGCAACGACAGAAGTTGAACAACTCGTGCAGGGAATTCAAGCCGAAACAGGTGAAGTTGTCACCGAAATGGAAACGGGGATTCAACAAGTAGTTCTTGGGACTAATTTGGTGAACGAAACTCGGCAAAGTTTGAATGAAATTGTGACAGCAACGGCACAAATTCAACAGTTAGTCGAGGGAATTACCCAAGCCACTCAACTGGAAACCGAGCAATCGAAGTCCGTGACAGAAACCATGACCAAAGTGGCTGCGATCGCCAGCCAAACTTCCGATCATTCCCTGCAAATTTCCAACTCTTTCAAAGAGTTACTAACAATGGCAGAAGAATTGCAGGCTAGCGTGGGGAGGTTTAAAGTTAGCTAATGGGTAATTGGTAATTGGTAATTGGTAATTGGTAATGGATGAAGAAAAATGCATTTTATTTGCATATTTTAGCTGTAAGTAAAATCAGAAATTTACAATTCCCAATTTTCAATCCCCAATTACCCATTACCCATTAACGATTACCAATTAACAAATTTTGATTCGCATTTAATGAAGTGAATGGTCAGACCTGATTTTGAAGAATTAGAACTTGATAAATTAGCAGAAAAGCTGGCAAATGAGATTTGGTATATCCTGAAGCAATGGGATGCGTTTGATCAAGAGAAAATGGGAAAGCAAATTGTTCGTTCTGCCGATAATGTCTGCACTAATATTGCAGAAGGAAGAGGTCGGTACAACTTTCAGGATAATCGACGTTTTGTGAAAATTGCCAGAGTATCTTTATAGGAAACAATAAGTTGGCTAAGAATGGCCTACGTCCGGAAAATATTAACAACTGAACAGCAAGAAAAGTTGAAACCAATCCTGGATGAACTCTCACCCAAACTAAACTCCTACCTAAACTCTCTAGGCAATTAGCAATCACCAATTACCCATTACCAATTACCCATTACCAATGAGCTACGATACCGACATTCGCCAACAAGCTTACCAGTACTTCGTTCAAGAAGCACCGGAATTATTGCAAGCACTTGAACAAGATTTGTTTAGTCTGGCAGAAGAGCGCACTATTGTTAAAGTACATAACCTGATGCGGACAACTCATACGCTTAAAGGTGCTGCTGCCAATGTGGGGTTAGACACAATTAAAACAATTGCTCACCACTTGGAAGATGTATTTAAAGCTCTGTATAATCCGGATGTAGTTATTGATGCAGAGTTAGAAGCTCTGCTGCTGCAAGGTTATGAATGTCTGCGCTTACCTTTAATGGCAGAAATGACGGGGGGTTATGTTAATAATGACGAAGTAACGGAACGAGCAGTTTCTGTTTTCGCTCAGTTGCAAGAGAAATTGGGAGACTATTTCGATCGGGAAACTCCTATCCCGACTTCTGTTGAATTGGGGTTTGATATTACCCAATCGATTTTTGAGGTGGGTGTAAAGCAACGCCTGGAAAGTTTAGCAGCGGTTTTATTAACTAATTCCGATCCGACACAATTAGCATCGGCGTTGCGCGAGCAAGCGGAAATATTTGTCGGGTTGGCAGAGTCTTTAAATTTACCGGGGTTTGGCGCGATCGCATCGCGCACCCTCGCCGCCTTAGACGCTCATCCCCTCGACGCGCATCGGGTGCTAGAAGTCGCGCTCAAGGACTTTCAGGCAGGGTGGGATGCGGTGATATCAGGCGATCGCACCCTTGGTGGAGAACCTTCTTTAGAATTACAACAGTTAGCCGAAACAATAGAAGAATTTCAAACTGCAGACAATTCCGAATATTTAAATCCCTTAAAAACTTCTTTTTTCGATTTAGTTAAATTGCCCATTATCCAAGAATATAGCGAACAAAATGCTAGCGATTTATTGGCTAATAAATCTCAAAATAATGAACCAGTTATAATTGAGGATGAAGAATGGGAAATTGAAGATTATTTCAGCGAAAGCGATGGAGAATATGAAAATTATGATTCGGATGGTTTTTTAGATGAATCGGAACTCGTAATTGAGATAGAAACAGAAGATTTTGCCGAGTTAAATTTAGCGCCAAACGATGAATCAGCCGAACTAGAAATTGAAGAAATTTTAATTGATAGCACCGTCAGGGAAATTAATCATGGGGAATTATCTAACTGCGGGGATGAATCAAAGGCAGGCGTCGCTCCAGAAAATACAGAAGATTTAGATTTATCAAAATCTGCTTTGCCACCCAGTTTAACTGAGGTTTTTGGCAACTTTGTAGACCAAGATGAAGAGGCTGATTCAAAAACAGAATCAGCTCCGGAATTGCCAAATGAAAATAAAGATTATAACTCCAATCTGCCATCACTTAGCACAGCGCCGTCTAACCCTATCTCAAGTTTAAAATTACACCCATCTCCACTTCCGAATTCCCCACCAAAGGTTAAAATTCCCCGCTCGATTGTGCGGGTTGATTTAGAGTTGCTAGAACGCCTCAGTCACATGGGGGGAGAACTGTTAATCAACCACAACCGACAAGCTAATATTAACGAACAATTGCAAGCAGCGCTCGCGCAACTACGATGGCGCCACAGGCGACACCAGCAAACCATCAGTCAACTGCGCGATTGGTCGGATCGCCTACTCAGTATCCAAACAAATAATACCAAAGAAAATTTCCCCTATTGCCAATTACCAATTACCAATTACCCATCACCCATTACCAATAACTTTGATTCCTTAGAGTTAGACCGCTACAGCGAACTTCACCTGCTGTTGCAGTCACTCTTGGAAGAAATGGTGCAACTGGAAGAAGCTAGCGACTCGATCGATTTATTAACAACGCAATCAGGGCAAATTTTAGAAAAACAGCGCCGCCTGTTAAATACCGTGCAAGACGATATGCAGGAGGCCAGAATGTCTCCCTTGGGAGACATTTTTTCCCGTTTTTCTCGACTGTTGCAACAACTCTCAATTGCTCATAAAAAACCAGTCCAGTTGACGATCTTGGGGACAGATGTTTTAGTCGATCGATCGCTGACAGAAAAGTTGTATGACCCCCTATTGCACTTAGTCCGCAACGCTTTCGATCACGGCATTGAACCTGCTGAAATTCGCGCTGATCGGGGGAAAGAATCAACAGGTAAAATTGAAATTCGCGCCTATCATCAGGGGAATCAAACGATTATTGAAGTCAGGGATGATGGTGGGGGAATAGATTGCGATCGCGTCCGTCAGCGTGCGGTTGAACTCCATTGGATGTCTGCCGAACAAGCGAGCAATTTATCTGAAGAGGAAATATTAGATTTATTATTCCAGCCGGGATTTTCTACTGCTTCTAAATTAAGCGATATTTCCGGGCGAGGTGTTGGGCTAGATGTTGTCCGCACCCAGATGCAAGCGCTTTCCGGAGCGGTTATTGTTCGATCTCAACCTCAAAAAGGAACTACATTTTTATTGCAGTTTCCCCTTAGTCTGACGATGGCTAAGTTGATGATTTGCGAGGCAGGTGGTGCTGTTTATGCTTTGCTATCGGATGCCATCGAGCAAATTTTAATTCCCAAATATGACCAAATTCAACACAATAACGGTCAAAGAGTTTTGCACTTGAACCAAGGCGGTATTAAAAGCATCGTTCCTGCGTATACTATGACCGAGTTGTTAGGAATCAGCAGCAAAGAACCAGCGAACGCTAAAAACGGACAACAGAAAAATCCGATGTTATTGCTGCGCCAACGTTCTCAGACCGGGTCATGGGAAAATTCGGAATTGGTAGGGTTAGAAATTGACCAAATTTTGGGCGAACAAGAGTTAGTTATTCGACCTTTGGAGAAAGCGATCGCACCCCCCAGTTATGTTTATGGTGGCAGCACTTTAGCCGATGGTCGCCTCACTCTGGTAATTGATAGTACAGCTTTGGTAAATAGTTGGGTGAACCAACTGGGCGGGAAATTGCAGGTTTCAGATTTTAGATATCAAATTGAAACTAAAAATTCGGCTTTAAATCTGCAATCTGAAAGCTCAAATTTGCAATTAAAGCAACTTCCTGCCGCTAAAGTTGTTTTGGTCGTCGATGATTCAATTAGCGTGCGGCAAACTTTAGCGCTGACCCTGCAAAAAGCTGGCTACAAAGTGCTACAAGCACAGAACGGTCGCGAAGCGATACAGCAATTGCAACACCATCCCGAAATTCGCTTGGTTATTTGCGATATTGAAATGCCTTCGATGAATGGGTTTGAGTTTTTAAGTTATTGTCGTCAGGATGGGGAATTAGCCAAGTTGCCCATTGTTATGTTGACTTCTCGCACGGCGGAAAAACATCGCCGCTTAGCTTGTGAATTGGGGGCTGTGGGTTACTTTAACAAGCCGTTCAGGGAAGAGGAAATTTTACGCGCGATCGCTACTTTGATCGATCAAAATTAGCGTTATACCCAATTAATCCTCCCCAGAAACCCGGTTTTTCTAAAAAACCGGGTTTCTTTAACGGTAATCTGCGTGCGATCGCTGTGGGTTACAAACGTTTACAGCTTGCGATCGCTCCTGCTGGGGGAGTGCGATCGCTATGTATTTATTCCCATTCCCCTTTGGATTCGGGACTATATGTAAAATTTTGTGACTAATAATGCGTAAAACTACTGAAACTGAATCAGAGTAATTTATAAAGGCATCAGCGCACCCTGTTAACGCTGGCTGTGACGGGTTCGTAACACACTGTGAAAATCAGGAGGTAGTTCAATGAGTTATTCAATCGGTCTCAATAACTTGAAGAAGGTTGCGGCAGTAGCTACAGTTTTCACAATAGCAACTTGTTTAGTTCCGGAGTCTGCTCAAGCTGTAAGACTCCAGTTTTCTGGCTCCCCAAATGCTGGGGAAACTTTTTTGGATTTTAATCTAGATACCTCTATTTTGGATTCAGCAAATGAGCCTAATATAGGAAGTTTTCAAGGAGCAATTCAAAACGCTAGCTATAGGTGCAGAGAAGATAAAATTTCTCTTTGCGGTGGACAGCCCCAAATTTTTTTCAATCCTGGTAATCTTCAAGCTTCTCCAATAGTTTCTTTAGATGACGTTAATCCCCCTATTATCGATGTAGTGAAGTATGAGGCTAGGTTGGACAGCCGAAGTTCTTCAGATTTTATTGAATTTGGCATCTGGGTTAGGCCCAGTGGCTTCGATATCATCAATTCTTTGTCAGAGCTAAGCAGTATATTTATTAATAATCCCTCTGACGTTTATGTAGCAGTTCGTTCTCTGAACTCTCAAGATGGAACTTTTTTTGTTGCTGGTAATAGGTTTGAAGTCATCACCAGCGTTCCCGAACCTGATGGGACAAGCAGCGTGTTGGTGGCTGGGGCTATAGGTGTATTGCTGCTAAAGCGCATTAGGCGCTCTAAAAAACTTACTCAAAGTAAAGTAAGGTTTTTCTAAAAAACCGGGTTTCTTTAACGGTAATCTGCGTGCGATCGCTGTGGGTTACAAACGTTTACAGCTGGCGATCGCTCCTGCTGGGGGAGTGCGATCGCTGCTACGTATTTATTCCCATTCCCCTTTGGATGCGGGACTATATGTAAAATTTTGTGACTAATAATGCGTAAAACTACTGAAACTGAATCAGAGTAATTTATAAAGGCATCAGCGCACCCTGTTAACGCTGGCTGTGATGGGTTGGTATCAAAGTGTGAAAATCAGGAGGTAGTTCAATGAGTTATTCAATCGGTCTCAGTAACTTCAAGAAGGTTGCAGCAGTAGCTACAGTTTTCACAATAGCAACTTGTTTAGTTCCCGATTCTACTCAAGCTGTAAGACTCGAGTTTTCTGGCTCCCCAAATACTGGGGAAACTTATTTGGATTTTAATCTAGATACCTCTATTTTGGATTCAGCAAACGCTCCTAATATAGGAAGTTTTCTAGGAGCAATTCAAAACGCTAGCTATAGGTGCAGCGAAAATAGTATTTCTTTTTGTGGTGGACAGCGCCAAATTTTTTTCAATCCTGGTAATCTTCAAGCTTCTCCAATAGTTTCTTTAGCTGACCTTAATAATTATCCGGCTGCTGATAGATTTATCGGTGGAGTGAAGTATGAGGCTAGGTTGGACAGCCCAAGTTCTTCAGATTTTATTGAATTTGGCATCTTGGTTGGGCCCAGTGGCTTCGATCTCATCAATTCTTTGTCAGAGCTAAGCAGTGTATTTATTAATAATCGCTCTGACGTTTATGTAGGAGTTCGAGATCTGAACTCTCAAGATGGATTTTTTATTGGTGCTGGTAGTAGGTTTGAAGTCATCACCAGCGTTCCCGAACCTGATGGGACAAGCAGCGTGTTGGTGGCTGGGGCTATAGGTGTATTGCTGCTAAAGCCCATTAGGCGCTCTAAAAAACTTACTCAAAGTAAAGTAACTTTATCTAAATAGAAGACGGGATTGAATGTAAAACCTTCCTTTTAAGGAAGTCAGAATTCAGCAAAGGATTCTGACTTCTGGCTTTTAACTCTAAATTAGGACGGCTACAAGTGGACTCGGGAAACTAGGAGGTTTCAGCTTATGCAACTATGCACTCTCCGATTCTGGTTTTTGAGCGGAAGTATTCTATTGTGGCTGTTGGTCTCCAAACCAACCCGAGCGCAAATCATCCCAGATAGCACCCTCCCTGTAAATTCCACCGTTACACCCTCTGGCAACATCAGGGTGATTGAAGGAGGCAGCCAACGGGGTGGCAATTTGTTCCATAGCTTTCGGGAGTTTTCGCTTTCTAGGGGAGACACTGCCTTTTTCAATAATGATTTGGCAGTTAGGAATCTGATCGCTCGGATAACAGGTGGGTCGCCTTCTAATATAGATGGCACCATTCGAGCAAACGGCACTGCCAATCTGTTTTTTATTAACCCCTATGGCATCATTTTTGGGCGCAATGCCAGTTTGCAGATTGGGGGGTCGTTTGTAGCAAGTACAGCCAACAGTCTGAAGTTTGCCGACGGCACAGAATTTAGTGCGACTGCTTCTCAAACCTCTCCTCTATTAACCGTAAGTGTTCCTATTGGTCTACAATTCGGCTCGAATCCGGGAGAAATTGTTAATCGCTCCCAAACAAGTATAAATGGTATGAATCCCCCCGTTGGGCTTCAAGTTAACAGTGGTAGGACTCTGGCGCTAGTGGGAGGTAATGTATCCCTGGAGAATGGCAATATGACAGCGGCAGGCGGAAGAATTGAGCTAGGTAGCGTTGCTGGAACAAATTTAGTCAAGTTGAGCCAAATCGCAACAGGCTATGGTCTAGACTATACAAGCATTGAAAACTTTAGGGATATTCAGCTTTCCCAGGGCGCTATTGTCGATGCGAGTGGTGAAGGTGGCGGCGCTATCCAGATACAAGGAAGAAATATAACCCTCGCTGACGCTGCGCAAGTTTTTTCTAACACTCTAGGAGCAGGAACAGGGGGAATTCTGGCAATAAACGCTTCTGAGTCTGTGAAATTGAGTGGAGATGACACTAGCATTTCTACAGCCACTTTAAGCAGTGGAACTGGTGGCACTTTGACGGTGGTCACTAGGAGTTTAACCCTCGAAAAGGGTGGAGTTATAGCAACCTTAACTGAGGGTGAAGGTCGAGCAGGGGATATGTTAGTGAGAGCCTCGGATTCTATACAAATTGTAGGCACAACGTCTGATAGGATGTCTCCCAGCGGTCTAGGTTCTCAAGTCTGTACCCTCTCAACTAACTGTGAAAGCATTACCGGCGGTGCTGGAAATCTAACTATTGAAACAACACGATTGCTCGCCAAAGATGGAGGGCGTATAGATGCTTCTACGTTTGGGGCGGGTCCAGCAGGAAATGTCTTAGTGAGAGCCTCCGATATCTATCTGAATGGAGCTGTCGTTGTAATGAACCCAGATGCTCCGCAACCAATAATAATTACTAGCGGTATTTTTACCCAAGTTGGGCTGGAAGCCATACCTGACGCAGGTGAACAACAACGTGCAGGTAATCTTACCATCGAAACTAGACGGCTAATTGCCCAAGATGGCGCACAGATATCTACTGCTACCTTTGCTGGAGGCAATGGAGGAACTTTGACTATCAATGCAAAAGATGCCATTCAACTCAGTGGAGCATCACCAGCAGCAACTCTGACTGTTGGTAGAAGTGGCATTTTTGTTTCAGCTGAACCTGGGGCTACCGGCAATGTAGGAGCGTTAAATATTTCTACTAGACAGTTGACTGTTGAGAATGGGGCTGAAATATCAGCCAATAATTTCGGTACAGGCGAGCAGGGAACTGTGACCTTGAATGTCAGGCAGTTAATTATTCGCGACAGAGGAGAGGTTAGAGCTAACTCTTTTAGTTCTGGTAAAGCGGGAAATTTGATTGTAAATGCTGATGAGTTTATCGCTCTGGATAACTCTGGAATTCTTCGTGCTGATACCAAAGGAGGTGGAGGCAATATCACAGTGACTTCCCCCTCTGCGATCATGCGCCGCAACAGCAGCATCACCACCAACGCAGAGGGAAGCAATATCCCCGGCGGCAACATCACCCTCAACACCGATGTTCTCGCGGCTTTAGAAAATAGCGATATCAGCGCCAATTCTCAAGAATTCCGAGGGGGTAATGTCACCATCAACGCTCAAGCCATTTTTGGCACCCAACCCCGCAATGCACCGACTTCGGAGAGTGACATTACCGCCACTGGCAGAACTCAAGCAGGCACCATCATCATCAACACCCCCGATGTTGACCCCAGTTCCGGATTAATCGAATTGCCAGAGAATTTCGTCGATGCTTCCAGTCTGGTTGACCGCCGCTGTTCCCCCTCTAATCGCGCTAGTCGCTTCGTTGTTACGGGTAGCGGCGGTTTGCCTTCGAGTCCAATTGCAGTCCTGGGCGGTGACGCGATTGATGTCAATTGGGTTACTCTTCCCCAGGAGAGGGGCAGGGGGGCAGGGGATAATTTTCAGGTCGGCGATCGCATTGTAGAGGCGCAAGGATGGGTCACTGGTCCCAATGGCGAGGTGATTCTCACCGCAACTCCCCCCACCGCCACGCCCCATAATTCTTGGCAAAGACCAGTTGATTGCGTTAACCCATAACTCGCTTCGCCCATAACCCGCCCGGAAATAAATGATACTGTTGGCGAATCAAAAAACCTAACCCAAAAGCCCCCTTCCCTGCAAGGGAAGGGGGTGCAAGAGGGAGGCTTTAAGCCCCTCCCCGCTTCTCTTAGGGGTTGGGGAGGGGTCAAACCCCGCAGTTGATTGACCAACAGGATCATAAATTTCCGGGCTAATAGCCAAAGTCCGTTAAAACAAACTGAAAACCATCGATTCCCAATACACCTCTGCAAAAAATACCCTCTATGGCAGGCAGGATGCCCACCCCACAAGATTTGTTGCAGAAGTCTAACTAATAGTCGGTTTTAACCGACTTCAGCTAAAAGCCCTGGGAATTTATGATACTGTTGGCGAATCAACTGAGGGGTCTAACCCCTCATGTACCTGCGATCGCCTCTCGCCTCGTTACCAGGCGCAGGCCTGGTAACGCAGATCTGGAGGCTCAGCCTCTCTTCGGCGCAGGAGGCAGAGCCTCCAAAACAGCATTCCCAGGTGGAACCTGGGAACTAGCCAACTAGCCACCTGGGGGGTGAAACCCCTCGATCGATTCGCCAACAGTATCATAAATTCCCTGGCGGGTTGGCAGGAAATGCAACACTCCCAGCCCGCTCTATCCTTGACAGCAAACAAATAATATGTTAAAGAAAAGGTCGGAATAATTCTGTGGAGTCCGAGTTAATCTGAAACAAAGACATGCGTTCGCGAAGCGTCTCCCCAGGAGAATCGCGCACCCTCTGATACTGTTTTTGACTATATTATTGGGCGAGGCTTCATTGCCCAGTTTTGCCCATATTGTTGCGGAAAATTCCATCGTTGAAAGTGTATCGGATGCCGAAAAATTAGTTGATTTGGGCAGAAATTTGTACTCAGTTCAACGATATGCGGAAGCAGCGACAGTTTTGCAACAAGCAATTGCCGATTTTAAAGCTAAAGGGGATGGATTGCAGGGCGCGATCGCACAAAGCAATCTCTCGTTAGTTTATCAGCAACTCGGACAGTGGGATTTGGCAGAAAATGCGATTGCCCAAAGTCTCAATCTATTACAAACTAGCGGAAATACAAGCACGGCACAATCTCAAATTCTCGCCCAAGCTTTAGATGTTCGAGGGCGTCTATATTTGCTGCGGGGACAAGGGGAAAATGCTCTCAATACCTGGCGACAAGCATCTAATATTTATGCCAGATTGGGGGATGAAACGGGAGTAATCCGTAACCGCATTAATCAAGCGCAAGCTTTACAAGCTTTGGGACTTTATCATCAAGCGCAGAACGCTTTAACCCAAGGGAATCAAAGTCTGCAAAAACAACCAGACTCGCCGCTGAAAGCGAAAGGATTGCGGAGTTTGGGGAATGTTTTTCGAGTAATTGGCGATTTAAAACAATCCCAGGAAATCTTAGAGCAAAGTTTGGCAGTGGCGAAGCGATCGCCATCTCCCCAAGATATTAGCGCCGCTCTTCTCAGTTTAGGCAATACCGCCCGCGCCAGAGCAGATATTCCAACTGCTTTGACGTTGTATCAACAAGCAAGTGAGGCAGCAGTTTCAGCGAGCGAACGCATCCAAGCTCAATTAAATCAATTAAGTCTCTTAGTTGAAATGCAGAGAAGCTCTGGAGCAGGTGAGAATTCCCCATCCCCCATTACCAATTACCAATTACCCATTCCCAATATAGAAGCTAACCTGAATAATCTGCCTCCCAGTCGAGCAACAGTTTATGCCAGAATTAATTTAGCTAAAAGTCTAATTCGCCTCAAACAACAAAATTATACAAACTCTCGATCGGAGTCGGAAATTGCTCAAGTTTTGGTGGCAGCTATTCAACAGGCGAAAAGTCTCCAAGATCAACAAGCTACTAGCTATGCACTCGGTATTCTGGGGGAATTATACGAAGTTGCTCAACAGCGAGCAAATGCTCAAGAAGTTACCCAACAAGCTTTATTTATCGCCCAAACAATTGATGCCAAAGATATTGCTTATCGTTGGCAATGGCAAATGGGAAGGTTGCTGAAACAGGAGGGGAATATAAAAGGAGCGATCGCAGCTTACACCGAAGCGGTAAACAATCTCAAATCTATCCGCCGAGAATTGTCTGCTGTCAATCCTGATGTGCAATTTAACTTTCGGGATGAAGTCGAACCCGTCTATCGACAGCTTGTTGATTTGCTATTACAATCCGAACCAAGTCAAGAAAATCTGGTTCAAGCTCGCAATTTAATTGAATCTTTGCAATTAGCAGAATTAGAGAATTTTTTCCGGGCAAGTTGTTTGGATGCCAACCCAGAACTCATCGACCGAATTGTCGATAAAGAAGACAAAACAGCAGCGGTTATCTATCCGATTATTTTAGGCGATCGCCTAGAAGTTATTCTCAAATTACCCACTCAAGCAAAACTCCGCCATTACGTAAGTTATAAATCACAAAACGAAATAGAAACAACCTTAGAACAACTGCGACAATCCCTGTTAGATGTGACTCAAACTTCTCAGGTTAAACGGCAATCTCAACAGGTATATGAATTGTTAATTCTGCCGATAGAGTCAGAGTTGGCTAATAGCAAAATCAAAAATTTAGTGTTTGTTCTGGATGGGTCATTGCGGAATATTCCGATGGCAGTACTCTACGACAAACAACAGGAGAAATATTTGGTAGAAAAGTATGCGATCGCTTTAGCTCCTGGTCTACAATTAATACAACCGAAACCGCTGCAAAAACAACAATTGCGCGCCCTAACGGGTGGAGTAGCTGAGGGACGCGAAATCGAAGACCGCAAGTTTCCCCCCCTGGGAAACGTCAGACTTGAACTAGAGAGAATTCAGTCTGAAGTGTCTAACAGTGAACAACTGTTGAATCAAACGTTTACAATAACCAACCTACAAAACCAACTCAACTCGAATAACTTTTCAGTCGTTCACATCGCAACTCACGGCGAATTCAGTTCTAATCCCGAAGCAACTTTTATTCTAACTTGGAATCAACTCCTGAAAGCCAGAGATTTTGATAACTTACTGCGAGTTAGTAACCAAAATCTTTCTAACACGATTGAATTACTCGTCCTCAGTGCCTGTAAAACTGCTCAGGGAGACAAACGAGCTGCATTAGGATTAGCTGGTATTGCTGTACGAGCAGGCGCGCGCAGTACCCTAGCAACTTTATGGTCAGTGGACGATGAATCCACTACCAAACTGATGAGTCGCTTCTACGGAGAGTTAAAGACTGGAGTGAATAAATCCGCAGCACTTCAACGCGCTCAATTAGCTGTTTTTGCTAATGAAAAACGACCCTATTTTTGGGCATCTTATGTGTTAGTAGGAAATTGGCTTTAAAAACTTTACGCAAAGAAATCAGGTTTTTGGGAAAAATCGTTGATTTAAACGGGATTTACCAAACTTTCTATGTAGGGTGCTCTCTTCGAGCAGAGTACGGCACCATGACTTTCTATGTAGGGTGCGTTAGCGATAGCATAACGCACCATGACTTTCTATGTAGGGTGCGTTAGCGATAGCATAACGCACCATGACTTTCTATGTAGGGTGCGTTAGCGATAGCATAACGCACCAT